>JANMSA010001103.1:0-2547 GCA_031388865.1 Acidobacteriota bacterium
GGCCGCGTCTTGAATTGGTAAGGATTATTTGTGGTCGAGACCCTCCCTGCAAAGCCGAGGAGCTGGATTTGGATGTCTGCAACGCATTCCCTTCGAGGGAGTCTCACCCAGGGGTCCGGACTGCAGCCCTGCATCCCGCCAGGGCACCGATCCGGTTCGATCACGGCGCGACCCGCCAGGGGCGATTAAGAGAGCGCAAATAATCCTTACTAATTCAAGACGCGGCCCCAATGGCTGCGCTTGAGTGCACTTTCTCTGCTGGAGATCGTGAGTTTAGAGCGCGAGCGGATTGGAGCGGATTGGGGACGGAGCTTATGTCCTCCGCGGCGCGGCAAAGTCCTCGGGATGGAAACTCGAAGCGGTCGAGCTGAAGACAGAAGCTCCGTCCCCAAGTCTTGTCGCTCGGCCACATCCAATCGTCAGCGCCTTACCGCACGCCGCCGCGAGGGTGAGCGCAGGCGAATCTCCCAGAGCATCGCGGGCGAGGCGTCTGTGGGGTGAGACTCGAAGGCGATGCTGCTGCCGTCCGGTGACCACGAGGGTGCCGAGTCAGAATAGCCGGCGTCGAACGTCACACGGACGGGTTCGCCCCCACTGATCGAGATGACGAAAATCTGCGGGTTCGGCAGCCCGCCGTGATCGGAGGAAAAGACGACCTGCCGGCCGTCCGGCGACCACGACGCGTCGGAATGGTCGAAGGGGGAGACGAACAGCCGGGTGGCAACTCCACCGTTCGGGCCGATCAAGTAAAGCTCCCAGAGGTCTCCGCCGATCGGGCGGCGCTGAAAGACGATTTGATCTCCCCGAGGAGACCAGTTGGGCTGCCGGTCATCCGATTCCGCGCCAGGTCCGCCGGTCAGGCGGGTCAGCTCGGTGCCGTCGCTCCGAATTTTCCACAGTGCGCCGAACCGCTCCTCGCCGCTAATCACTTTGGAGACCTCGAAGACGATCCATCCGCCGTCGGGTGAGAAGCTCGGCTCGATCGACTCGCCGCCGTCCACTCCGCGAGTGACCCGAAACAGAGCGCCGGTTCGTGCGTTGATCGTCCAGACTTCGTGACGATCTTCCCGATCCGACGAAAAAGTGATCAGATCGCGAGCTCCATTCCAGCTCGCACCGGGAAGGTTGACGCTGTCCTGCTCTGGTTCGTCGAGCAGGGTTGTGGTCTCCCTGCTGGTTCGGTCGAGGATATGGAGTCCGGCCGGTCCGTTGTTGTAGCCGTTCAGAAAAACGGTAAACAAAATCCGCCGGCCGTCGGCGGAATAGGCCGGGTTCTGTGCGCTCCGGCCTCCAGCAGGCGCATACAGCGCGCTGGCAGGATCGCCTCTAGCGGCGAGAGGTGATGCACGCGTTGCGGCGAGAGCAGCGTGCAGGACCGCGGCGTCCAGTGCTTTGGTCAGCGCCGGAATGGCCGAACGTGAAGCCTCGCCGAGGTTCCAGAGTGACGCGGCGGCGTTGGCGCGCACCGCTGACGACGAGTCTTTCTCGAGCGCGGTGACGAGCGCCGGAACCGACTCCGTCGCCCCCTCCTGCCCGAGCTGCCACGCCGCCTCGGCGCGAGCCGAGGAATCTCTGTCGTTGGCCAGCGTCTTCTCGAGCCGCTGAATCTCTTTCGGGGTCGCGCCCGACGAAGTGTAAGGAAAACCGACGACGAGGAGGAGGGCAAGAGAGGCTATTCGCCGCATGGGGGAACCTCCTATGGTTGTGCTGGAGCGGTTTGGAGATTGTATGCGAGGTGGTCGCCGGGGGGGAAGGAGGGTCACACCTCGAGTTGCAAGTGAATCGAACGGGGGTGGTTCCGAGTTGTCTTGTAACTTGGGGAGTGACCCTTTCCCTGGGAGAGAACGCAGAGGTGTGGGGACGAGGAGATGAACGCACCCGTGAACCGACGACGATCGCCAGAAGAACGCAAATAATTCGGGCGAATTCAAGACGCGGTCCCCAGCATTGCCCAGCATTGAGTCAAGGGCTGGAGCCTACCTGCGCACGGCGCGTCTGCGACGAGGCGTAGGCTCGACCACGATGTACTCGCTCCGGATGCTCGTTGCTTCGCCCGCGCTTCCTCGCACGGTCAGCGAGACCGTGTACCGTCCGGGGCCGGCGTACGTGTGGATCGGATTGGCGAGGGTCGATCGTGCGCCGTCGCCGAAATCCCACTGCCATCCATCGATGTTGCCGGCGGAGAGGTCAAGGAATTCGACCGCCAGCGGAGCGCGCCCGGACAACCGGGTGGCCGTGAACGCCGCTGAAAGCGATGTCGTTGCGAAGCGTGCGGTCGCGTCCAGCACAGCGAGTCGTGACGGATCGTGCGGAGAGTTGTCGAGGAGCAGCGTCCCGTGATCGCGCGCGGTCAACTGGACGCGGCGGAGATCGGTGTCGGCGAAGCGCATGACTCCGCGCCCCACGGTGTCGACATCGGCATAGCTGGACGTCGCCGACGGCGCGTTCCCGCTGTCATCCATTGTCGCGGCGACGACGGTGAATCGAGCCTGATCGTACACCTGGCAGAGATTGCAATTGAGGAGAGTCTGCGCACCCTTCTGGCCC
>JANMSA010001126.1:0-2020 GCA_031388865.1 Acidobacteriota bacterium
ACCGACATCGAGAATGCCGACATCGAGAAAATGGCAGAGGCGAGGAACCGCGCAGCACGCGTCCGTTGCATGAACCCTCCTCGGAATTTGTGACGGGGACTCGGACCCTGTTGCGAGTCTTCCTAGGTAAGGAGTGTTGGAAGTATGCATTTCCCTACCTATGCGTCTAAAGTATCTGCACACCGTCCACCCATGCGAACGACTCTGCTCACACTCGCGTTGTGCGCCGCGCCGCTGACTCTCGCGCAGCACGAGCACCATTCGGCGCCGCCCGACGTCAGCATCACGCCGCGAGCGGGCAGCATCACGGCCCGGGCGAGCAGGATCGCGGACGTGCCTGTCCAGACACACGACGGCCGTGCCCTGCGATTTCACACCGACCTGCTGAAAGGCCGCATCACCGCGATCAACTTCATTTTCACGAGTTGCACGACCGTCTGTCCGCTCATGGGTGTCCAGTTCGCGCAGTTGCAGTCATTGCTGCCGAAGGAGGTGTCGCTCGTGTCGATCAGCATCGATCCGGCGAACGACACGCCGGCGCGTCTGAAGACCTGGAGCCAGAGGGTCGGAGCGAAACCGGGATGGACCCTCGTCACGGGAGCAAAAAACGAGATGGACACCCTTCTTCGCTCGCTGGGTACGGCAGCTGCCGATCCTGCGACGCATACGCCGCTCATCCTCATCGTCGACGAGCGCGCGGGGCATGAGCGTACCGTGCAGCGGATGGATGGACTGTCGGACCCGAAGACCGTCCTGCGCGTCGTGAAAGAGGCTCTTCGATGAGAATCACGATGCTGGTGCTGGCGTTGCTCTGCGCAGGCGTTAGCGCGGCACAGGCGCCCTCGGCGAAGTACTTCGGGAACGTTCCCCTCCTCGATCAGGAGGGCCGCACCACGGACCTGTACTCGGTCATGAAGGGCCGCACCATCGTCCTTCACTCATTCTTCGCCACCTGCACCGGCGTCTGTCCGGTCATGACGCGGTCCATCAACGCGATTCAGCAGCGCTTCGCCGGGCGCTCACGTCTCGTGGCGTAGACTCGGATTTACATGCACGTGAGCGAACGAAGGCGGCTGAAGACTATCCTCTACCGACCACGCCCACCCACACGCTCATCGTGAAAATGACCCTTCGCCCGGCCACCCCTCTGGCCGGATTGTCGGTAAACGGATCGTTCCACTTGAACCGGGCCAGCTAATGTGTAGTACGCCGCCTCGTGCCGGTTGTACTGTTGTCCTCGATCACCATCGCCGGTTGATCGATGTCCAACGACTGCAGAATCTCCTTGTGCCCCTCACGCTCGATCGCACCCGACTTCTCCCGCAATCTCCCGCTCCACCTTCGCGTAATCGACTGCCCTGCCCGTCGCCGCCAGCTTCTTCTCGGCCTCCAGAACGACTCGCGGTGCTCCGTCCAGAAGTACGCGAGCGGCCCCGACGCCAGCTTTTTCGAACTGTGGAAGAGCCTGTCCGCGGGATCTCATCATCGCCCCTTCGAACATCCCCAACTGCGAGTTGACCCTGATCTCGCTCGCCCCGGGGCAGCAGGTCTGTGAGAACTGCACGACGGAAGCCGGCCTCTCGTACGAGCCGTGAAGTAGCGAGAGCCATCAGCTGCGCGAAGGTGCCGTCTCTTTGGTCTTCAAGCGCGCGTAAAGCGTCGAAGGGCTGATCTGCAGTCTGCGCGCGGCTTTGCGCACATTTCCGCCGGACGCGTTGACCGCTGCGGCCACATAGGTTGCGATCAGGTCGTCGAGCGGCACGATCTCCCATTCCTCAGCCGGCAGTCCGCCGGATGCAGGCGCGATCCTGGCCGAGGTCTCGAGGAGCAGGTCTTCGCTGCGGATCTCGTCGCGCGACAGAGTGATCAGCGCGCGCTCCAGGACATTGCGGAGCTCGCGCACATTGCCCGGCCACGCATATCCCCCCAGCTTCTTGACGGCAGTGGCGGTGATCTTGGGGACCGGGCGCCCCATGTCCTTGGCGAGCGGACGAAGCACCTCCTGGATGAGGATGGGCAG
>JANMSA010001130.1:0-2988 GCA_031388865.1 Acidobacteriota bacterium
GGGCAACCTGATCGCCGACGCGCTCCGCGATTACGCGCACGCCGACTTCGGAATGGTGAACTCCGGCGGAATCCGCATGGATTTGCCGGCGCAGGAGCTCACGTATGCGGATGTCTTTGCCGTCAGTCCGTTCGACAACTATCCAGCCCTCGTGACGTTGACGGGCGCGGAGGTGGTCGAAGTCCTGCGCGTCATGTCGGTGGGCACCCGCGGAGTCATGCAGGTCAGCGGACTCCGCTACACGGTCGATTCTGCACTGGACAGTGACAAGCCGCCGGCGGAGCGCAACCGGATCGTCAGCGTGACGCTCGCTGATGGGTCTCCTCTCGATCTTCAAAAACTCTACACGGTGGCCATGCCCGATTTCATCGCTTCAGGCGGCGATGGCACCCAGGACCTGATGAGCAAGCTCCCCCGCGAGCGCATTCAGATCTCGTACGCTCGTCCCATCCGGGACCTCCTCATCGAAGTCCTGGCGGCGAAGCAGCAGCCGCTCCAACCGAAGGTGGACGGACGGCTCACGGTGCTGAACGGGAAATGAGGTTCCGCGCCCCTCAGGTTGCTGGTTGCTGGGTTGCTGGTGTTGTCGGTTGTCAGTTGTCGGTTGTCTGCCACTCTTCAAGCACGGGAACCCTCGGCGATGGGTCCAAGGGAGTTGGAGCGCGGGTTCGAAGGTTGCTGGGTCCCTGTTGCCTGCTGCCCGTGACGCTTCATTGATACGAAACCTCTCAGACGACTGACAACTGACAACCGACAACATTGGCGCCGACTCACTCGAGTGCCACGAGCCGCCCCACCTGTAACCAGCAACCAACCAGCAACCAGGGCTGATAGAGTTCCGCTTCTCTCATGATTCACTTTCCGATCCGTGAACTTCTCTCCGGTCGCGTTCTCGCCGGCACTCCTGTGAGTGTCCGAGGCTGGGTGCGCACGCGACGTGACTCGAAGGCGGGTCTGTCGTTCCTGCACGTGAGCGACGGCTCCTGCTTCGATCCTCTGCAGGCCGTCGTTCGCGGCGAGCTTCCGAACTATCAGGAGGACGTGCTGCGCATCACCACCGGCTGTTCGGTCGTGGTGACGGGAGAGCTGAAGGAGAGCGAGGGGAAGGGACAGCGCTTCGAGATTCTCGCTGACAGCGTGGAAGTCCTGGGTTGGGTGGAGGATCCGGAAACGTATCCGCTCAGTCCGAAGCAGCACAGCTTCGAGCATCTGCGGAAGAACGCTCACCTTCGGCCGCGCTCCAACACGTTCGGTGCGATTGCACGGCTGCGCCACAGTCTCTCGTTTGCGATCCACCGATACTTTCACGACAACGGCTTCCTCTGGATCCACACGCCGATCATCACAGGCAGCGATGCGGAAGGTGCCGGCCAGTCTTTCGCGGTGACTTCGATCCACCTGGACGAGCCGCCGCGCCTTCCGGATGGGCGCATCAATTTTGGCGAAGACCTGTTCGGTCGCGCCGGACATCTGACGGTCTCCGGCCAGCTCAACGTCGAGGCGTACGCGGAGGCCTTGACGAAGGTCTACACCTTTGCGCCGACGTTCCGGGCGGAGAACTCGAACACCACGCGTCATCTGGCGGAGTTCTGGATGGTAGAGCCCGAGGTTGCGTTCAATGACTTGAGCGCGAACGCGGATCTCGCCGAGGACTTTTTGAAGTCGATCATTCCGCCGGTGCTGCAGGAGCGCGCTGACGACTTTGCCTTCTTCGCCAGGCAGATCGATCCAGGCTGCATCGAGCGCGTGCAGAAGCTGCTCGACTCAGGCTTCGAGCGGATGTCGTACACCGAGGCGATCAGCCGGCTGGAAAAGGCGAAGAAGAAGTTCGAGTTCCCGGTGCATTGGGGGATGGACCTCCAGGCCGAGCACGAGCGCTATCTGTGCGAAGAGCTCGTGGGCCGGCCTACCGTGATCATGAACTACCCGAAGGACATCAAGGCTTTCTACATGCGCCTCAACGACGACGGAAAGACCGTCGCAGCGATGGATGTGCTCGCGCCAGGCATCGGCGAGATCATCGGAGGCAGCCAGCGCGAGGAGCGTCTGGACGTGCTCGACCGCCGCATCGGCGAGATGGGCCTGCCCCTCGAGCCGTACTGGTGGTACCGCGATCTCCGCCGCTACGGCACCGTGCCCCACGCAGGATTCGGCCTCGGACTGGAGCGACTGATGCTCTATCTCACCGGCATGGCCAACATCCGCGACGTGATCCCGTATCCGCGCACGCCGGGGTCGCTGGACTTTTGATGCTTCGCCGTTGTCCGTTGTCAGTTGTAGGTTGTCTGCGCGTTAGCGCACTTGCGACACTCTGCGTCGACAACTGACAACCGACAACGGACAACGCTACTCGGCAGGCACGATCCGGATCCGCAGCTCATCCAGCTGCTTGTCCATCACCGTCGACGGCGCGTTCATCATCAGGTCCTGCCCATGCTGATTGAGCGGGAAGGGGATGACTTCGCGGATGTTCGGTTCGTTGGCGAGGAGCATCACGATGCGGTCCACTCCCGGCGCGAGGCCGCCGTGGGGCGGTGCGCCGAAGCGGAAAGCGTTGAGCATCGCGCCGAAGCGTTCCAGCACGTCCTCGCGGGAGTAGCCCGCAAGCTCGAAGGCCTTCAGCATCACGTCGGGACGGTGGTTGCGGATCGCTCCGCTGGAGAGCTCGATCCCGTTGCAGACGATGTCGTACTGGTCGGCGACGATCGCCAGCGGGTCCTGTGTCGTCAGCGCTTCCAGTCCTCCCACGGGCATCGAGAACGGGTTGTGAGAGAACAGGATCTTTCCGTCGTCGTCGAGCTCATAGAAGGGGTAGTCGACGATCCAGGCGAACCGGAAGGCGTTCTCATCGATCAGTTTCAGCGTTTCTCCGACGTGCGTGCGGACCATACCCGCCAGCGTCGCCGCCTTCGCCGGCTGATCGGCGACGAAGAGGATCGCGTCATGACCGGTCGCGGAAGTCAGCGCCTGCAGATCGCCGATGAGCTC
>JANMSA010000027.1:0-9185 GCA_031388865.1 Acidobacteriota bacterium
ACCGTGCGCGTGATCGACGGCGAAGGCCGCGTGACCGCGTACGCAAGCGTCATCGACATGCAGACCAACGACCCGACGTACGTGCCCGCTCAGTAGGAGCGAGCACGTACGCGGCGCCAGAGTAGACAGTAGGCAGTACGCAGGAGAAGAAGCGGCCGCCATTGACGGCGGGAATCTCTCGCGGAAAGGTCACCGGCTGGCGGCCGGTGGACCGGCCGGGCCAGCGGCCGGCGCTCCTGCCGCTGCTCCTGCCTACTGCTCAATGCGGACTCCGCGTGCCTACTCCGCGTGCCTGCTACCGCGTGCCGCCTACCGCTTTGATGAGCGCTTCCATGTGCCCGAGGTACTTCTCGAGTGCCTTCCTACCCGCTAGGGTGAGCGAATACTCCGTCTTCGGCATGCGCCCCTGGAAGGACTTGCTGCAGGTGAGGTAGCCCGCTTCTTCGAGCTTGCGCGCATGCACGCTCACGTTCCCGTCCGTCGTCTGGAGGATGGCCTTGACTTCGTTGAACGTCAGGGTGGGATTCACTGCCAGGGCACTGACGATGCCCAACCGGGTTCTTTCATGAATCAGGCGATCGAAGTCGGGAATCGTCGCCTCGACCGGCTGCCGTTTTGGCGCCGCTGTTGACGCAGGCTTGCGCGCTGCTCTAGCCACCGTACCTCCTCGCGATCAGCACTCCGAAGATGACGTGCAATCCCCCGAATCCGAAGCCCAGCAGAATGTTGCCGGCATTCATCGGCGCCAGGCAAGCCACTCCGCCGAGCAGCATGAAACACACTCCCATCACGGGCACCACCGGGATCGACGTTGCACCGCTGCCGACGAAGGATGCGCCATACAGGAGGAGCCATGTGGCTGGCAGCACCTCGTAGAGGCCTGCGCGTTGGAGAACGTACGTGAGCGCAGCGCCGGCGATGAGCGGCGCGAAGTAGCTGGTGAAGAAGCGGCGCGATGCAACGCCTCGAAATGAAACGTTCGAGCGCCTCGCCTTCCGCACCATCGCGAACGACGCGATGATCGCCGCGACCACCGCCTCGGCCAGCCAGGCCAACAGCCACTCCCGTGACCCAGCGAAGGAGTGCGACAGCGCGGCCGTCGCGAGCGCGGTCAATCCCACGCCCACGCCGCCCCACCCGGGAATGGACGTGAACGCGCTGGCGCGCTCCATCGCCTCGCGGATGTAGCGCAGATTGTTCAGCGCGTGCTCGTGGATCGGAGCGGGGTCCTGCATACCGGCCTGAAACGGTACCACCGCGCCGCCGCTCGGCGTCAAGCCTCGGCTTCCCGCCCTCTCGCAACCAGACTCCTGACCGTCGCGACGAGCTCCGCCGGCTCGACGGGTTTGCTCATGTGCATGTGAAAGCCGGCATCCATCGCCCGGACGCGGTCGACGCTGCGGGCATAAGCGGTAAGGGCGATCGCCGGAAGATGTTGCGCAACGGGCTCGCGCAGCCGGATTTTGCGGATGAGTGAATAGCCATCCTCGCCAGGCATCTCAATGTCGCTGATGACGATATCGGGCCACGTGCCGTCGAGAATCTTCAGTGCCGCCGGCGCGCTCTCCGCAATCTGCACCAGTGCACCGCAGCGTGTCAGGATGGCTTGCAGCAGTCTTCGCGAGTCGTCGTTATCCTCGACGACGAGCACCGATACGCCCGTGAGGTCCGCAAAGTGCTCTTCCAGCAGACGGGCGGCCGGCAGCTCGAAGGGCCGGACCGAATCCTCATGAGCCGGGTGATGCGCCACGAGCAGCGGCAGGCGGACGGCAAACGTGGCACCCTCTCCCTGACCGGAGCTGAACGCCTGCACCGTGCCGCCATGCAGCTCGACGAGGTGCCGGACGATGCCCAGACCGAGGCCGAGGCCTGTGTGCGAGCGTGTGGAACTGCTGTCGGCCTGACTGAATCGGTCGAACACGAAGCCTAGAAACGCCGGAGGAATGCCCTCTCCCGTATCCGTCACCGTCAGCTCACAATGCGAGTTGATCCGCTCGAGCCGCACCTGCACCTTCCCGCCGCGCGGGGTGAACTTGACCGCATTCGACAGGAGATTCCACACAACCTGCTGCAGACGGTCGCTGTCGCCGGAGACCTTGCCGGCGTCAGGATCGATGACGCAATCGATGCTCAGGCCTTTCGCACCTGCCGCGGGGCGGACGACGTCGATGGCCGCACCGATGACGTCGCCCAGATCGACCGGATGAATGTTCAGCCGCAACTTGCCGGCGTTGATGCGGGAGAAGTCGAGAATGTCTTCGATGAGCCGGTTCTGCGCGCGTGCATTGCGGTCGATGGTGTCCAGGCCTTCCGTGAGGGAGGCCTCATCGCGTTCGAGACGAAGCAGCTGGATCCAGCCGATGATGCTCGTGAGCGGCGTGCGCAACTCGTGAGAGACGGTGGCCAGGAACTCATCGCGTGCTCGCGTGGCGGTTTCGGCGACAGTCAACGCATGTTGCAGCTCCGCTCGCGTAGCGTCGAGCTTCGAAGCGAGCGATGCCGCCTCCGTTGCGGCCTGCCGCGCCATCCTGGATTCCACCTCCGCACGCGCCGCCGCCGCTTCGCTGCGGAACAAAGCGCCAAACAGCGGCACCAGCACCTCGAGGACAGCCCGCGCCGGTTTCGCGACTCTTTCGCCGACGAGAACTGCCGCGGTACCGTCAGGCAACCCCACCGCGAATGCGGCGCGCGGCTCACCGTCCTGGCCGGGAATCGTCCCGACAGCCGATCCATGCTCGATCGCGCGGTTCACAAGCCCCAGCCACGCGCGGGCGCCGCGCAGCGTCTGCCGGAACCCGGGCGCAGGAAGAGAGCGTCCCACCACCGGGTCCCGAACGAACAGGATCAGCTCATCCGCGCCGCAGAGGCACGCAAACGCGCCGGCCGCACTCAGGCGCGTCGCGGGATCGGCCAGTTCGACCGCTGCATGCAGGGCGTCCCCCGTCTCACCCAGTCCAGTCACGGGCCGGCACAGCCGGCAGCACTGGTTGCTCCGCCTCCGCGCCGCTCGTCGTCTGAAGAGCAGTTTCTGCCGCGCAGACTCCTGGTGAGGGTTCGCCTCAGACCGACGAGATGCACCAACCAGCTCATTTGCAATAAGTCTTGAGTCTCGAGGCCTCCAGCGGGGTGCACACGCATCCCCATCGAGATCCTTCTCCCCCGCGCACGGGGGAGAAGGTGCCGAAGGCGTATGAGGGGGAACTCTGTGGCAGCCGGCAGCAGTCTGCATTTCTCCTGAACTGTTCCGCGACGAGGTTCTACGCTCTGCAGAGCGTCACTATGGGCTAGTCGTCTGATAGCTCGTGGCGGCCAGAGGAGCCCCCTCATCCGCCTTCGGCACCGTCTCCCCCTCACGGGGGAGAAGGATCTCGATGAGGGAGGGTGTCGCGAGACAGCGCGCTGGCGGCGCACAACGAAACTTGAAAAAACTTGACTCATTTGCGATGAGTTTGGACACTCAAGACTCCTCGTGTAGTGACTCATTCGTTCCTCACCATTCCACTAGTCGGGCAGCAGCGCCACCGTCGCCGTGCAGTTGTGAAATCCGCTGAACTGCCCTTCTGACCGCGCGATCTGCCCATACGTGTTGCAGCCAGCGTACGGAACGTCACCCAGCGCTCGCTGGAGCGAGTCCATTTCCATTCCGAACTCCCCGCCCAAGCGCAGCCGCGTGGCCACACAATCGAAGAAGAGCGCCACTTCCGGCTTCGTGCCCTGCATGTTTCCCCTCGCCGAGGTGACCGCGCGCATCGCTGCGTCGGCTGCCGATTGCACCGACGTTCTCATGATGTGTACGGTCGCGCCGGTCGGAACATCCGACGCGCAGCCGATCGAACCGTCGGGAAGGATGGACAGTGGAACGCGCAGCTTGAACCCGGATCCCGTGTCGATGCCCAGAACATTGTGCAGAAAGAAAGGCATCGGATCTTCGCGGTCAAACCTCTGGCCTGTGCTCTCCGCGTGTTCCTCGAAGACTTCGACCGCAGGGATCGCATTGAGGCTGATCACCATGGACCCGCTGGCCTCGGTGACGCGCAGCGGCTCGCTGGCAGGCTCCCAGCCATGGCTCACACCCACGCCGATCGGCTTCGTGGAGAGAATCTCCAGAGCAACGGCTGCGTCCGTAAAGACTTCCGTACCGCTGAAGACGTGGGTCTTTGAAAATCGCGCGTCGTCGCCTGCGCCGCCTCCGAAGAACCGATAGTTGCCAAGGGTGGCGATGCTCAGCTGTTCAATGAAATCGTCTGTGTAGCCGGCAAGCGCATCCGCGAGAACCAGCGCCGCACGGTGAGGGTACTGGTGAGTGGTCGGACCTTTGAAAGCGCGCGCGATCTGCTCAGCCGCGCCCTGACGGTCCTCTCGTAGATTGCAACCCACGCCCGCCGTGAAACGCATCGCGTCCGACCGGATGCCGACCGCAGAGGCGGAGCCTTCTCCGTGGCTGCCGCTTGCGAACTCGCCAGCCGAGGAACAGCCCACCAGGACGCCGGGGCGACACGAGTCCCGCAGACCCTCCAGGAGGGGCACGTAGTCGTGCTGCGACGAAGCGAACAGGATGACGGCATGAGGAGCCTGGCCTGCAAGCCCCTCGCGAAGGCGCGCTCCCAGGCTTTTGCCGGCCATGGCACTGTCCGTTTCCGTGGTGAAAACGACCGCTGACTCGGTCATGACGGTGATCCTCCCTCGAATGCTGCAGGAATTCTCGAAGCAAGAGGGGAAGTGCAAGGAGCGAACCGGAATAGTGACCGGGATCACTTGCGTCGTGGCTTACAATAACGCGTCCGCCCCGGAGGAGAATCTCAATGCGTTACGCCGCAGTCGCTCTAGCCTTGCTGTCTACCCTTGCCCTTTCCGCCGCGACCTTTGATCTCCCGAGTGATGCCGAGCTCCTCGGTCGTGCCGATGTCGTGGTCGTGGCGACTGTGCTCGACTCCTCATCGCGCGAGGCCTCCGACCGGATGATCTTCACGGATCACCGGCTGCAGATCGAACAGGTGCTGAAGGGCCAGGCAAGCGCGACGATCATCGTCAGCGAAGCTGGCGGCTTCGCCAACGGGCACGGCGTGGAGATCCCCGGCTCCCCCCGGTACCAGAAAGGGACGCGCGTCCTGACGTTCCTGCGACTGCGCGCCGACGGCACGTACTACACAGCGTTCATGGCGCTGGGCAAGTACCGCTTCGACCGGCGCGGCGACGCGTACGTGCTCGTTCGCGATGCCGAGGGCATCGAGACCATGACCGGCGACCCGACCGATGTACGGGACGCCCAGGCCTACGTCGACGCCATCCGCACCGGTACCTTCGAGCGCGCGCCGCGGGTGACTACGGCGGCGACGTTCGAGCGGGAGCCCGAGTCCCACATCGGGGCCGCGTCTTCGTACGTGTTCATCGGAAGTCCCCCCGCCCAGCCATTCCCGATCCGCTGGGCTGGCTGCGAGGCCAATTGCACGATCAACTATCTCCTGAATGGCGTTCAGGCCGGTGTATCGGACATTCCGGGTGGAGTCGCAGCGGCGCTGGCCGTGTGGACCAATGATCCGGGCTCCTTTGTGAACCTGAACCTCGCGGGATCCACCTCGACGACGATTCCTGCCGACGAGCTCTCGGACGAGAATTCGATCATCCTGGGCTACAGCGGCCCCAATGCCGGGTACTGCGATGCCTCGCTCGGATGCGGCATCGTCCGCTTCGGTCTGACGCACGACTGGGCCGGCGCGACCTGGTACTCCGTCGAAGAGGCGGACGTCACGGTCAACGCGGGTTCGCGCTCGCAGACTGCGTTCGAGACCATCCTCGCGCATGAGGTGGGTCACTCGCTCGCCCTGAGGGATGCCTCTGGGCAGAACGCCTTGATGAACGGAGTGCTCAACCTCGGTCGAGGCGCCGTCATGGGGCGGTGGGATGAAGAAGCGATGGCTCAGGTGTACGGCTTCGGCCTGCCCTGCTCCGCCGTCAACATCTCCTCCACCTCCGGGGGCGGCAGCGTTCCCTTCGGCTCGCAGCGACAGCTCTCGGTCAACGTGACTGGTGATTCCCCACGCACGTTCCAGTGGTACGAGGGCACGAGCGGCAACACGACGACACCGGTAGGGACGAACAGCAGCACGTTCACCACTCCCTCGATCACGGCAGAGCGCAGCTACTGGGTACGCGTCTCGAACAACTGTCCCTCGTCTGCGAATAGCGCCACCATCACCGTCACACCGGCATCGTGCACCCTTCCCGTGATCTCGCTCGAGCCGTCCAGTCAGCGCATCGCCCCGGGAACCACGGCGACGTTGCAGGTCGCGGTAGGCGGCACCTCTCCCTTCACGTTTCAGTGGTATCGCGCGAATACGGTCGGCGACACCTCGAGCCCGGTCGGCCCGAACAACAGTTCGTTCACCACGCCCGTGCTCAATACGACTACCAGCTACTGGGTGCGCGTCAGCAACAATTGCGGAGAAGACGATAGCGCTCTGGCGACCATCACCGTCAGTGCGAACTGTGTCCCCCCGACGATCAGCGGCCGCTCCCCGGGCGTCACTCTCAACGCGGGTCAAGGGACGACGCTCTCCGTCAGTGCGGCCGGCGACGCTCCGTTCACCTATCAGTGGTACCGGGGTGAGCAGGGCGATCAGACCAATCCCGTTGCCGGCGCGACCAGTGCCACATTCACCACCGGTCCGCTCTCTCCAGCGGGGACGTACAAGTTCTGGGCGCGTGTGCAGAACGCCTGCGGCAATGTCAACTCTCCCGCGATCACCGTCACCGTCACGCCCACGTGCGTGACTCCGACCATTGGCCAGTCCTCCGGGAACGTCAACGTTCTCCTCGGCCAAGGCACGACCATTTCCGTCACGCCAGCAGGAGGCGGACCGTACACCTACCAGTGGTACCGGGGCGCGTCCGGCGACCCATCCAACCCGATTGCCGGAGCGAATGGACCGAGCTACGCAACCGGGCCGTTCAACTCTGCTGGCAGCTTCGGATTCTGGGTGCTGGTGAAGAACGCCTGCAACCAGCAAGTCGGCTCCTCCACGATCACCATCACCGTCGGGTGCTCCGCAGCAGTGCCGATCCTCAGCACTCCGGCGATCACCAACGCCATTTCCGGATACCACGTTTCCTGGACCGGCGTCGGTCTGGGATCGAGCTTCAATGTGCAGGAGTCCACGAGCCCTGGCTTCACCGCGAACCTGCGCACCTTCAACGTGACCAACGCGCTCTTCCTCCACATCCCGCCCCATAGCGAGATCACCGTCGACACGCGTTTCTACTACCGCGTGCGCGCCATCTCCACCTGCACAGGGCAGCCGCTGGACTGGTCGGACACCGCTTCGACGGTGGTCACCGCCCCTCTCCCCTCGAACAGCTCGCAGTTCCAGGTCAGTGTGCCCGAGGGGACGACGCAGGCCTTCATTCAGAACTACCTCGTGCCGGGATTCGGCCAGGGAGCCACGAGCAGCGATACGTTCTCCATCACCATCGACGCCCCATGGATCTCCGTCTTCCCTCAGAGCGGTGCGCTCTCGGCCGGCGGGACCACCGTGCAGCTCACGATCAACCCCGCGGGACTCGGCATCGGCTCGAAGACCGCCACGATCCTCGTGCAGCGCACGAACGGCGTCGCCGCTGGAAGAGTGGCCAGTCACGGCACGACCGTGACGACCGCGATTCCGTTTGGCCTCAGCCTGGTCACGCCCGTGTCGCCCGACCCGCGGGAAGGCAATCCGCCTCCGGGAACGATGATCATTCCCGCCGTCGCGCACGCGCAGGGCATCGGGAGCCCGTTCCGTTCCGATGTGCGGATCGTGAACGTGTCCTTCGAAGACATCGAGTACGAGCTCTCGTACACGCCGTCCGGCGTCGACGGCACGGAGACCTCGAAGAAAACGACGATCACCATCCGCGCCGGCGACACGATGGCGTTCGATGACATCGTGGCATCGTGGTACGGCGCGGGGATGCTCGGAGAGAGCGGCCTGGGCACGATCGAGATCCGCCCGCTGACCAGCAACAACCCTCTCAACACGTTCGCCTCGAGCCGCACCTACGCGCTCGACGGCGGCGGCACCCTGGGGCAGTTCATCCCCGCCCTGCGTGCCGAGCAGTTCATCGGCAACATCGCGCAGGATCCCCTCAGCCGGATCAGCCTGCAGCAGGTCGCGAACAGCGCGGCCTATCGCACGAATCTCGGATTCGTCGAAGGTTCGGGCACTCCCGTGACCCTCGTGGCCCGTCTCCTCGACGGGAACAACAACCTGATGGCGCCTGCATTCACGACCAGCCTCGCGGCATTCGGGCAGACCCAGAGAAGCCTGACGAGCATCTTCGGCGACGTGGCCCTCACCGACGGACGCGTGGAAGTGGAAGTCACCTCCACCGGCGGCAAGGTCTCGTCCTACGCGTCGGTGCTGAACAACAACACCAACGATCCGCTGATGGTGTTCCCGGTGCAGCCCGCGCGCACGACCGCGAATCGATACGTGCTTGCGGGGATCGCGGAGTTTGTCGCCGCGGACCGCAACTTCCACAGCGATATGCGCATCTACAACGGCGGCACGACGACCGTCACCGCGACGCTGCAGTACTACGAGAGAGGGCAGTCCACGCCTCTGGCCGGCACCTCGCCCGTGCAGGTCGTGCTCACGCCCGGACAGGTGCGCGCGATCGATAACGTGCTCCCCACTCTCTGGAACCTCAACGTCAACGGCGGCTCCGTCGTCGCTACCGCTCCGGTCGAGTCTTCCCTCGTGCTCACCGCGCAGACCTACAGCCGCGAAGCCGACGGCGGTACCAAAGGACAGTTCATCCCGGGCGTAACCCGTCTCGAATCCGTGGGCTTCGGCGAGCGTGGTCTCGAGGTGCTGCAGCTCGAGCAATCTCCGCAATACCGCTCGAACGTCGGCTTCGTGGAAGTGACCGGCAAGCCTGCAACGATCGAAGTCACGGCCGTCGAGCCCGACACCAAGGTGAGCGTCGTGACATCGATTCCGCTGCAGGCCAACGAGTACCGTCAGTTCGATCGCATCCTCGAACAGATGGGCCTCGGCACCGTCTACAACGGTCGCGTCAACGTCAAGGTGATCACCGGCGAAGGTCGCATCTACGCATACGGCTCGACCATCGACAACCGCACCGAAGACCCGACCTACGTTCCGGGACAGTAAGAGTCGTGCCCACCCGCGGCCCAGCCCGGGCGG
>JANMSA010000071.1:0-1897 GCA_031388865.1 Acidobacteriota bacterium
TGGGCGATGTCACCCTCGCCGTTTCCGAAAGACTGACTCCCTATAACCAGAACACCGCCGCAGCGGCGCAAAGTTACGGCGTCGTGGGCAGGATCTACACCGACCTGAAATACGGCGCCAAAGGCAAGCTCGAGCCCTTCACGAACAGCCATTTCAGCTGGAACGTCATGGTCAACGGATCGTTCGGCCAGCAGGCCGGTGCGATCAGCACGCCGGAGCGGTATTACTTCACGATCCCCACCTTCGTCCAGCAGGGATACGGCGAGGAGCTCGAGAAAGCCGTCGACCTCTCCGGCCATCCATTCATCGGACAGTTCCCCGCGTGGTTCCAGCGCAACTCCTTCAACGGCAACCGCAAGTTCGTCCTGTTGTCGAAGGATCGGCGGCTGCCGTTCGTGAAGCTCACCCGAGGTGAGTACATGGACGCCGTCGGGGTGGCCATCACCCAGGCATACGATGCGGACAAAAAGAGGATGACCCAGGCCGAGCAGGGCAATCAGGAGCGCATCGCCCGCTTTATGCCGCCCATCGAGGCACGGACGGCGAAGCGGAGGGAGGTACTCGAGGCCAACAGGGTGAAGTACAAGAACCGCCTGCAGGAAGTGGCTGAGATCTCGGGAGTCCAGCCCGACATCATGCTGGAGAACTTCCCTGATGTGTTCGAGGGGAACGGTGGCAGCGCCATACGGTTGCCCGTCTACACGGTCGATGCGGCGACGCTCGAGCGGTGCAAGTCCGACACGCCGCAATGGGTCGTCGTGTCCTGGACGGCCCAGCTGAACGAGCCGGTCGTCAAGCACCTGCACGACGCAATCCTGAACCAGTTCAACCCGGTGTACATCTAAAACCGCTTCTTCGATCCGGAGAAGGTCATGGGGATGCCGTACGCACCGCTGCGTACGGCCCGCGCCGAGACTGCGGCGGCGGACGCGTCGGCAGTCAGCAAGACGCTCGCGGCCGACCCGAGCGTCCATTTCTTCGAGGACTTTTCGACAACGCCAGTCGGCAAGCCGCCACTCAACTGGCGCAGCAACCTCAATAACACCGGCGCGTCGAGCGTCGTCGTGGAACTAAAGGGGCTGCAAGGCCATTGGGCCTCGCTCAGCGGCTTCACAATCACGCCGGCGCAGCTCAAGGGCCCGCTGCCGCGCGATTTCACCGTCAGCTACGAACTGGTGGCCGCCCGCGACTACGCCTGGGGTGCGAGAGGCATGACATTCAGACTGTCGACGGGTGTCGCCGGCAGCGGGAAGGAGTCGGTCTTCAGCGTGGGGCTTCGACCTGGTTTCGGGGGCAGGAACGGCGAAGCGGTCGTCGAAGGCAAGTTTACGGGGGCCCCGGGCTACTTCAACGACACCAAATATGTGGCAGCCCCAGGTTTCTCCAACACGGAGCAGAACAACCGCATCACGGTGACGCTCCGGAAGCAGGGAGAGATGGTGCAGGTGCTCATCGGCCAGGTCAAGATTGCCGAGTATCCGAAGGCTATCCCCGAAGCGCTGCTGTTCGATGCCGTGTCATTCGATCTGGAGAGGCAGGCGGGACCCAACGATCAGATGTTCATCAGCAGTATCAAGGTTACGAAGAACTGATCGCTCCGTGCGTTTAGTTGCGGTGTAGCGGCCGGAATCCAATCAACACCGTTCTCGTCGATCATCAGTAGATGGTCCGCGGAGGTAAGCGATGTCTCGAAAACTGCCGGTCTGTCTCTCCGTCTTTCTCCTAGCCGTCTCAATGTTGGTCCAGGCGCAGTCGCCGCCACCGCGACTGAACGTCCTCTTTCTGATCGCAGACGATCTGAACACTGACCTGGGTGCCTATGGAAGCCCGGTTCGATCGCCGAACATCGACCGGCTGGCTGCGCGCGGAGTGCGATTTGACCGGGCCTACAACCAAT
>JANMSA010000075.1:0-4313 GCA_031388865.1 Acidobacteriota bacterium
CGGGGCCGATCCGCGTTGCCGCCCAGTACATGTCCGACGTCGCATGGGTCGGCTGCATGGAGGCAATGATTCCTCGCTCGACGAGCCGCGGCACGTCCGATGGCGCGATCACCTGCAGGTGCTCGATGCGAAAACGCTCGCTCGCGACGACGCCTGCTCCTGCGTACGCGTCGATCACGTTGCGCACCCCTCGATCGCCGATCGCGTGTGCGTTCACCTGAAATCCCGCCGCACGCGCGCGACGCGAGACTGACTGGAGATGGTCCGGGCGCGAGACCAGCAGTCCGCTGTTGCCAGCATCGTCGCTATACGGTGCGAGCAGCGCCGCCCCGCGACTGCCGAGGGCGCCGTCGGCGTAGAGCTTCACGGCGCGGATGGTCAGACGCCCGCCGTATTCGACCAGCGGTCCGCTTGCGAACCAGGAGCGCAGCAACGCCTCGTTGTCGGTCAGCATGGCGTAAACGCGGATCGGAAAGCGCTTCTCATCGATCAGCTCTTTGACCGCGGCAATCGTGGCCGCGTCGATCCCTGCGTCATGCATCCCGGTGAGACCGGTCGCGGCGATGGCGCGCGCGGCGGAGAGCACCCGTGCTTTGCGCTGCTCGGCAGTCGCGGGCGGGATATGCGATTCGATCAGGGCCGTCGCCGCGTCGACGAACGTTCCGGCAGGGTTCCCATTCACGTCGCGAAGGACTTTTCCACCCTCTGGATCGGCGGTCGCGGCGGTCACGCCCGCAGCACGGATGGCGGCGGTGTTCGCGAGTGCAGCATGGCCGTCCACGCGATCGAGCAAGACGGGATGGTCAGGCACCGCCGCGTCCAGTGCCGCGGCGGTTGGGAACTCTTTCACGGACCAGTCGTTCTGATCCCATCCGCGGCCGAGAATCCACTGCCCGGCGGGAGTCGTCGCTGCACGCTCTCGCACGCGCGCGATTACCTCGTCGTACGAGCGAGTGCCGGTCAGACTGACCGTGTCCAGCGACTGACCGAGGCCGTAGAGGTGGCCATGCGCGTCGGTAAGGCCGGGAAGGATGGTTGCGTTGGCAGCGTCGACGACGCGCGCGCCAGGATGGGCTCGAACGAGATCGCCAGCGAGCCCGACCTGACGAATCAGGCCCTGTTCCACGTAGACCGCGAAATGCTTTTGTGGGGTCTGAGCGGAACCGGCCACAACCGTGCCGCCGAGGAAGAGCGTGCCCACTGAAGCCGGCGGAGCGATTCGTGCAGAAGGTTGGGTGGTGCAGGCACTGAGAACGAAGAAACAGAGCGTGGCTGTCGTTCGAAGCATGCGGGGAATGCTACAGGGAGAGGCCGGGTTCCGTGCATGCCTCATGAAAATCAGGAATGTGATCGCGGTCACTCTGGTGCTGGCGACGACGATGTCGGTCGCCGCCGACGAGTTCCGCCGGTTCACGGCGTCCGTCGTTCCTGCGACGAAACTGAGGAAGCCGGGCAAAGTCGTGATCTCGAACGACGGTCGTTCCATCACAGCCTGGCGTTTCTTCGGTGACATCCGCGAGTCGCTGGTCTCGCTGCGCAGCGCACGCGTGCTGACAACGCGTCCCTACGGGTCCGCCGTCTACAACTCCAACGCAACCGCCAAGGTTCCGCTGCATCTCGCCTCGGCCATCCAGGACGCGGCGCGCGCTCACGGCGTCGATCCGCGGCTGGTCGCAGCCGTTGCGCGTCGCGAGTCCGCATACAACGTGAACGCGGTGTCCCCCGTCGGAGCGAGCGGCGTCATGCAGCTCATGCCGGCCACGGCGCATTATCTCGGCGTCCGCAATGTCTTCGACGCTCGCGAGAACATCTTCGGAGGGACGCGCTATCTGCGCACGCTCCTGGATACGTTCAACGGCGATCTCGACCTTGCGCTGGCCGCCTACAACGCAGGCCCTGGTGCGGTCGCCAGGCATCGCGGCGTGCCGCCCTATCGCGAGACGCGCGAGTACGTAGCCGCGGTCCGCAAGACGTACGAGACCTCGATGCGTCTGCCGAGTCTCTGAGTCTCTGCCAGCACGCGGGTTCCAGCGCGACCCGTCTCACTAGTCCGATGAAACGCTGTCATCCCGAGCGTGAGTCGAGGGACCTGGGTGGGCGGGGTAACAGGCATGAACTCTTGATGCCCCTCTCGCCCAGGTCCCTCGACCCGGGCGCTTCTAATGACACGACTGTCGTCTGCACGAGGGCGCCCCCTCATCCGCCTTCGGCACCTTCTCCCCCGTGCGCGGGGGAGAAGGCTCTCGAGGGAGATGCTGCGCGACTTGCCCGTCGCACGCTCCCCTCGAAGAACAAACATCGAGAGCCTTCTCCCCTCCGCAGAGGGGAGAAGGTGCCGAAGGCGGATGAGGGGTCGCTCCCGTGCCATTCCACCAGGCTCGTGCCGGCTGCGCACCGCGCGTCATCACCACTTCCACGGCAGTCCTCTGCCGTTCCCACGCCCCTGGATGACACCTCGAACACGCGCATTCTGAACTGCAGGAAGCGCGTGCACTCACGAACGGGATGACACTTCTGCGACGGCTGCTCCAATTCTCTTTAGCAAGCCATACTCTCCAGAACGTCCATACAGAAAACGGCGGGCCCAAAGGCCCGCCGTTTTCGTAGTTGCGACGAGGGCGAGACTTACAGGTAGCCCAGCATCTCCTTCGCGGTCGCCGAATCGCGTCCGCTGGGGTCGAGCTCGAGGTACTTTTTGAGGTTCGTCTTCGCGTCTGCGGACTTGCCGGTGCGGACGTAGATCATGCCCAGCTCGTAATACGACTGAGCGAACGCCGCGTCCACTTCGATGGCCAGCACGAGCAGCTTCTCTGCGCCGGCATCGTCCCCTTTGTTGATGAGCTTCGCGGCGTCGTTGTAGATCGCGTTCACGTTCTTCGGCAGCTTGGCGGCGTAGGTGGCCGCTTTCGCTTTGTCGCCGGTGCCGGTGTACGCGTCGTTGAGGACGCTGATCATGGCCATGTCGCTGTCGTCGATCTCGAGCACCTTATTCGCGGCCTCGATGGCCTTCGGGTAGTTCTTCTGGCGCAGCTGCATCTTGGCAAGCGCCATCCACCCCGCGAGCAGGTCGGGCTTCGAGGCCACAGCCTGTTCAAACTTCACGATTGCGCCCGCAACGTCGCCGGCGTTCGCGAGCACAGCGCCTTCGTTGTAGGCGGCGACGGTCGTATCGACCTTCATCTCCGGGGCAGCGACGGTGCCCGCAGGGCCCGAAGCGGCGACGGATGTCCCGGTCTTGTAGAGCTCGATGGTCTTGAGGTTGGTCGGTCCTAAGCTCAGCTTCATCGTTTCCGAGTAGGGGTCATAGCCAGGTGCGCTGAAAGTGAACTTGTACCGAAGCGTGCCGTCCAGCAGAAAGACGGCGTACTGCCCGTCCTTCTTTCCTTTCGAGTTCATCTTCACCGTCTTTCCCGCGACGGCCTCGACCTTGAGCTCGGCATTCGGGATCGGCTCCTTGGTCACACCGTCGATGATCTTGCCAGAGAGGCGCGCCTCGGCCCCGGCAAATGCCTGGGTGGCAGTGAGGAGCAGCAGGGTCAGGCTGAGCGCGAGGGTTCTACGCATGAGGTCGTTTCTCCTGTGTTGTTGGACGAGACTGATAACGAAACGGTGGCGTAGGCGATTCCGGGCAGGTCCCTGGACGGCAGACTACGCTTCGCCGGGTCTCCCCCGCCAACTGCCGACCGTCAACCGCCAACCGTTCAATCGAACGTCAGATACGTCTGATCCTTCAAGCCGCGTTCAAAGTCCTGAAGCAGGCGCATCCCTTCGTTGGGCTTGACGCGGTCCTGCTTGATGGCCACGTCGATCTGCTGCTTCATCCGCTTCTCCAGATCGCGCGTATCCCACTGGGTCATGGCCAGCACTTCGCCGATGGGCTGGCCGGGGATCTCTTCCTCGATGTAGAAACCCGACTCCTCATCCGGATCGAGGAACACGTGCACCTCGTTGACGCGACCAAAAAGATTATGGATGTCTCCCATGATGTCCTGATAGGCGCCTGTGAGAAAGATCCCCAGGTAGTACGGCTCGTTGTTCCGGATCTCATGAAGCGTCAGGGTCTCGCGGACGTCGTTCAGGTCGATGAACTTCGAGACCTTGCCGTCGGAGTCGCAGGTGATGTCGACCAGAGTCGACTCGACCTGCGGACGTTCATGCAGCCGGTGGATCGGCACGATGGGGAAAAGCTGTCCCAGCGCCCAGTGATCGAGCAGCGACTGGAACACGGAGAAGTTGCAAAGGTATTGATCGCCGAGACTGTCTTCGAGCTTTCTGATTTCTTCCGGGATGTAGGCCTGGCCTTTGAAACTTTC
>JANMSA010000126.1:0-6910 GCA_031388865.1 Acidobacteriota bacterium
TATTCGAGAGCCTTCTCCCCCCGACGGGGGGAGAAGGTGCCGAAGGCGGATGAGGGGGGTTCCCTACACCAGCTTCCACATCGCAGACGCAGCACCGTTGACCAGCACATGCTTGCGCAACGCGTGGTTCATCACCTCGGACTCGAGCAGACTCAGTTCGTCGGCGGGGTCCGGGACGAGCAACTCTGCCCCGGCCGCGCGCACGACCTGCTCCACGGTCCGGTCGTGAAGCGCCGCAATCGTCTCGGAGACCGGCTTCGCGGGGTTGACCTCGTGTGTGACGGCGAGCGCACTGCCGCGCAGGATGTAGATGACCGCCCTTTGCGACTGCAGCCAGGAGATGGCGACAGCCAGAGTCACCAAATGCCAGTTGCGGTGACGGCGATAGATCTTCGCAATCGGGCGATTGCGCTCACCGCGCGGCTTGTAGACATTCGGCTGCACTTCCCACAGCAGCGCCACGTTGTGAGGACTGTCGAACGTCCCTGAGGTCTCGCCCACGGAGCCCGGCAAGGTGTGCTGCTGCCCCTCGGCCTTCCCGATCGCGATCGCATCCTCGACCTCCCCTGCAATCACATCGAACGAGATCGTCTCCGCGCGACCGCCATAGTGCGCGTTGCGTCCGAGCAGAAGCAGGCCGTCAGGAACCGACTCGACCACGCGATGCACGAGCTCAGGAAAATCGCCGAGAGGCACCGCCGCGCCTGACGCGCGACCTTCCGCTGCACGCGGATGCCACAGACTCGGTGTCGGCTTCCCTTCCACCCATCGCGGATGGTTACGCCGCAGAAACCTCTCCACCACCTGCTCACGGATGAGCAGCGTGTCATCCGGCCGCAACATCGACGCCGCGGTCACGCCGTCGGAGAGGTCCGCGAACACCTCCAGCACTTCGCTCCCAAGGGAAAGGTAGAGGTCATACAGCGCGGACTTTGTATCGGCAGGAACGCGATACGTGTTGAGGACCGCGTCGATGTGCTCGGGAAAAGGCATTGGTGGAGAAGCGGAATTGAAAATTGAACATTGAAAATTTAGAAGCAGGACCGGTCGCCTTACTTTTCAATTTTCAGTTTTCAATTCCTTAAGGCTGCTTCGACTAACCGGGTCCGCACCGCGTCCAGCAGTCGCCGCACATCCGACACGGCTGTGATCTCCGCGAGGCCGGTGCGGATGTCTTTTCCGTGCGGGATTCCTTTCGAGAACCAGCCGATCACGGTCCGCGCTTTATGCAGCTTCCACTTGTCGATCTGCGGCGCGAGGTCGATCTTCGCGAGGTAGCGCTGCATGGCATCAATGCGTCGCTCGACCTCGTTCTCGATCGCCGTCTCGCCGTTCGCGTACGCGTGAATGTCGCGGAAGATGAACGGATTGTGCAGCGCCGCGCGGCCGATCATCACGCCGTCCACGCCGGTCGTCTCGAACATCCGGATCGCGTCCGCGGCCGTCTTCACATCTCCGTTGCCCCACACAGGGATCTTGAGATTGCTCTTCACGTGCGCGATGTACTCCCAGTCGCTCGCCCCGGTGTACGCCTCGTTCCGGGTGCGGCCGTGGATGGCGATGGCGGCGACGCCGAGGTCCTCGAAGCGCTTGAGCAGCGGCAAAACGTCGTTCGACTCCCACCCCTTGCGCACCTTCACGGTCACCGGGATCTTCACGGCGGCCTTGATCTTCTCCACCACGCGCGCGGCCTTGTCGAAGTCCTTGAGCAGCGCCGAACCGGCACCGCTGTTCACGATCTTCTTCACCGGACAGCCCATGTTCACGTCCACGATGTCCACGCCCTCGGCCTCGACGATCGCCGCCGCGTCGTCCATGCGCTCGGGGTCTCCACCGTAGATCTGGATCGCGACCGGCCGCTCGCTCTCATGGAACGCCAGCATCTGATGCGCCCGGTCGTTCTTGCGCGTCAGCCCCTCTGCGGAAACGAATTCGGACACGACCAGTCCCACGCCGCCCAGTTCCCGGATCAGCGACCGGTAATACGTGTCGGTGACCTCGGCCATGGGGGCGAGCGCGAGCGGCGTCGGGATATGCACCGCGCCGATCGAGAAGGAACGCTGGAGAAAGTCAGGCATCCGAGTGGAGTCTAACCCCGCCCGCCGGCGGCGTCTTCCAGCGGAGACGGGCAATTCCGGATACGAAGAGGGCGTTACAATCGCCGCCAACCCATCAAACCGGAGGAAACAACCATGCGTCGACTCATCCTTGCCGCGGCCCTTTCGCTCGTGGCCGTCACCGTCAGCGCCGCGACCGTCGCGGGCGCCAACATCGAAGACACCGTCACCGTCGGTGGCCAGAAGCTCGTCCTGAATGGCGCAGCCCTGCGCAAGAAGTTCGTCGTGAAGGTCTACGTCGGCGCGCTCTACCTCCAGCAGAAGCAGAGCAACGCCGCCGCGATCGTCACCGCGGACGCGCCGCGCCGCCAGGTCATGCACTTCCTCTACGAAGTCGACAAAGGGAAGATGGTCGAGGCGTGGGAAGGTGGCCTGAAGGACAACACGCCGAACGCTTCCGCCGAAGTCAAGACCGCGTTCAAGACGCTGGGCACCTGGATGGAAGACATGCCGGTCGGGAAGCGCATCGTCCTGACCTACACGCCGGGAACGGGCACGCTCGTCGAGGTCAACGGCAAGAACAAAGGCACCCTCGGCGGCAAGGCCGTCGCGGACGCGCTCCTCAACACCTGGGTCGGCCCGAAGCCGGGTCCCGGCGCCGACTTCAAGAAGGGCATTCTCGGGAAGTAGGAGCGCCGCGATGAGGGTTGTCGGTCTCCCGGCCACCCTCGTCGATTCCCGGCTTGCTCGGCCGCCGGCGATTGCTGGCCGGGCACGTTCTCGCTTTCTATCCGCCGTTGTCGAAGCAATCACCTCTGCGACACAGGAGAGGCGTGCGCCGATTTCTTCGCTCTTCCCCGCCGATCACTACGGAGACTCCATGCGGATCAATCGACTCGCCACTGCAGCTGTATTCGCCTCTCTGACGGTCCTCAACGCTGAGGCTCAGTATCCCATCGTTCCGAAGACAGCGACGACACTGAAAGGCAGTTCGAGCGGCGACGGGCCTGTCGTGAACTACCGCGCTTACCAGGAGCCTGGCGAAACATTCCGCATCGTTTGCCAGGAACCGTGCACCGTCAATGAGACGACGATCTACGCCTTTTACTCAGGGTTCAAGCAAGCCAAGAATCAGCTGGTGGCGTTCATGGGGATCGATGCGATCCCTGTCCGTCAGCCATTCGATATTCATATCGCGAACGATAGCTGGTGCGGCAACTTTGGCACCGGATATACCGGCGAGGCGGGCTCTTATCGTTCTTACAGCGGCGCCCCTGGATCGTATGGCTGCTTCTGGTACGCCAGTCGTCCCGATCTCTTTTTTCCGTTCACTGCCGAGAACGTCGCAAAAGTCAGCTACCACCTGCTCACGGTGCATGAGTATGCGCACACCATCTACTACAGCTGGCACGGCGCCTCGTACGAGGACATCGTCAAAGCGGCTTCCATCTACGTCAGCGGGGTTGGCGGTCAGCCGCCGATCACGGACCCGTGCGCGGAGTCGCTCAATGATGTGGCGCAGGGAAAACTGATCAACGCTCTCTGCCGGTTGAACGGTTTTCAATACTCCCATCTGGCCCCGAGTCATCAGGCATTGCGAGCGCTCTACAACAGCGGTCAGAAAGATCCCGTCTCCGGCTCGACCACGATCTACCAGCACCGGCAGACCCTCAACGCCGTTCTCGGCAGCGACACGCTGGACGCCTTCCTCGCTTCGAAGGAGCGCCCCCCGTACGTCGGCGACGCCCGGGTCGTCTCCCCTGCGGGCGGGCGGGTCGATCTTCTTGCAGGCTTCGTCTCGCTCGGAGCTCCGTCCGGTGCAGTCGCCGCGAACACCACGGTGACCGTCAATGGCGCGACTTCCATCCCGAGCAGGGCAAATTTCACGTTCGTGAACATCTACACCCTCACGCCAGCTGCGACCAGCTTCTCGAAGCCCGTCGAATTGACGATCAAGTACGATCCCTCCTCGCTGCCCGAGGGGGTACCGGAAACCACACTCCGTCTTTTCGTGATCGACGACAACGAGTGGGTCGAGGTTGCCGGTAGCAGAGTCGATGCGGGCCGAGGCCTGGTGCGCGCCCCCATCAGCCGTCTCGGAACCTACGGCATTTTCGGAACGACTGTGGCAGACCCCCTTCCTGCTGTGATCGTTCCCGTGGTGGCCTCTGCTTCCGGCGTAGGCGGCTCCTTGTTCAAGACGTCGGCGCAGATCCGCAATCGAGGGAACAAGACCATCAGCGGGCGCTTCGTGTTTCATCCCCAAGGCCGGACCGGTCTCCCCGCGGACCCCTCCCTCTCCTACTCGCTGGCGCCCTTCGAAACAAAAAGCTACGCCGATCTGGTGGGAGCCATCGGCCAGTCCGGCCTGGGCAGTCTGGACGTGGTGCCCAATAGCGGCTCGCTGGCGCCTGAAGTCGTCACCCGCGTGTTCAACGACGGCGGTTCAAACGGCACCAGCGGCTTCGCCCTCGACGGAGAGAAATCGGGTGCGGCACTCGTCAACGGGGATGCCGGAGTGCTTCTGGTCCCACCGAACCTCGTCACGCAGCGCTTCAACGTCGGCTTCCGTACACTCTCGAGCGGCGTCAACGTGACGATTACGGTTCGCAACGCCGCCGGTGCCATTCTCACGACGACCGCGCCAAGAGCCTATCTCCCCGACTTCCTTGACCAACTTCCTGTCACCGCCTTTGTCCCGGGTGTCACGTTCTCCGGAAATGAATCCATTCACGTGACCATCAACAGCGGCAGCGCATTCTTCTACGGTGCGGCCACGGACAACCGCACGCAGGACCCGAGCGTGCAGATCGCACGCAGTCTCGCGCTCCACAAGCTCGTTCCCGCTGACACCCTCTACATTCCGGCCGCGGCCTCCGCACCCGGAGCCTTCAACTCGTTCTTCCGCACCGAGGTGCAGTTCAGCAACACCACGTCTTCGCCGGTCAGCGGTCGATTCGTGTTTCATCCCGCGGGGATTCCCGCTGCGTCGAGCGATCCATTCTTGCCATACTCGCTTGCTCCGTACCAGACGAAGTCGATTCCGGATCTTCTCCCAGCTCTTGGCGCCGTTGGACTGGGAAGCGTTGACGTCGTCTCCACGACCGGACCTCCCCCTCTGGTCGCGGCTCGCGTCTTCAACGACCAGGGCTCCGCAGGCACATCAGGCCTCACACAGCCGGGAGTGGATCCCGCCTCGGTGCTCCAGGCTGGCGATTTTGCGCTGCTGCTGGTTCCTACCGATCTGACATTGCAGCGC
The DNA here is from genome assembly GCA_031388865.1 of Acidobacteriota bacterium. Lineage (GTDB taxonomy): Bacteria > Acidobacteriota > Thermoanaerobaculia > Gp7-AA8 > Gp7-AA8 > QHVT01. The sequence goes on from JANMSA010000126.1 coordinate 5,317, forward strand.
ATGAACATCGGAATCCGGACGCTCGATCGAGGAGCGCACGTGACATTGAAAGTGCGCAAAGCAAACTTCGTTCTGCTGAAGAAGCTCACCCGCTCCTTCCCGGCAGGATTTTTCCAGCAGGTCTCCGCCTCCGAGTTTCTGGGAAACCTCACGCTGACCGGAGGGGAATCCATCGAGATCTATATCGACGGGGGTCAGGCAATTCTTTACGGAGCCAGCTCGGACAACACGACCAACGACCCGTCGGTGCAGCTCGCGCGCAGACTGCGATACTTCAACTGAAGGGAACGCGGTTCAAAGCGGTCGCCATCAATTCGCCACGAAGCGGTCTAACAATCCGGGGAACGTCGCCGTCGTCGTGATCGCGTCGTGCGGAATCAGCGCATACCGCCACGGCTTACCACCGTTCTCCATCTCATAGTTGGTCGCGTTGCGACACCATTCGGTCGCAGCGGCGGTCTTTAGTCGCACAGTCTCATCGTTCATCTCTGACGCGCGCTTCGGCTCGCAAAGAATCTTGGCGTCCATCGTCTCGACGATGAAGTCGTGCTCATACGAGTCGCCGTGCCGGTCATCGATCCGAAAGAAGTTCGGGGCAGGCTTGAACCACTTCTGCACCGTGGGTTCGTCGTCGCAGATGACGGCGAAGCGTCGCTCCGAGTCGGAGTCAAACTTCTGCTGCGGGTAGAGACACCGCCGGAAACCGCCGAAGAGCATCCCGCGGATGAGCTGGCGATCAGCAACCGGCTCACGGAAGTCGCGCACCTGCTCGTCGCTTGCGATCGTGTAACTGCTCGACTTCAGGATGTGGAAGCCTCGCCCTGCGTGCGCCTCGTAACCTCCGGGCGCTTCCTCCCACCAATGGTCGTCGAGCTGTCCGTGAATGAGATCCGCAAGGTGTCGCTGGTGATACTGCAGGACGTTGTGGAGGTCGTCATCGGTGTGGAGATAGGACTTCAGCTGCGCCACCAGTTGTCCGGCAAGTTTGTAGAGGAGGTCGGAGTCGCGGTCATAGTCGACGTCGTTGAAGTCGATGAGAGCACGCACGAGGTAGTCCTCCGGGCGCGCCTCCACGAACAGGTGCTGGTCGGCGAAGATGCTCCGTCGCACGTTCGTGCGCAGCGACTGCAGGAGAACGTTCTCCGGGACAGGCTGCAGCCGCGCCATCCCCATCAGGTCCAGGTCGAAGTCGTGGTAGCCCACACGAATGTCACCACGAGGGACCACGATGATGCGGGGAATGGAGATGGTCATGTCCGCGACGAGCTGCGTCGTTCGCGCGACGATCGCCTCGATGCGAGGCGCGTTCCGGAAGAGATCGAGCCCGGCCTGGCCCGGAGGACGGTCCGCGATGCGCTGAACGATCCGGGCGCGATTCGCCTCCGACGACAACCCACCAATCTCCGGGATCCATGGCTCCCGTTCCATGATCTGGAGCGCCGCCATCGCCACCTCCCGCTCCTCCGGCGTGGCAAACACGACGTTCCCGACGTCCGCCGCGATCGACTGCTCGATGAATGGAGAAATGGTCACGACCGTCTTCCGTTCGGACGGGACGTCGCGACCGATCTTCACCCCGCGACGGATCACCGAC
>JANMSA010000152.1:0-1522 GCA_031388865.1 Acidobacteriota bacterium
AACGTCGCTTCCAGATTCTCGGCGAGGCATCCGGCGCCAACGTCGTTGTTTACTACGCGCCTAAACCGACCGAGATACGGGCCACACACGAAGCGGCCCGGCGCAGCATTACGTCAAAAAGGATCGTGGCGCTCTTCCAGCCGCATCTCTTCTCGCGGACCCGCGACTTTTTCGATGGATTTTCCGAGGCTTTGCAGATCGCCGATCTCGCCTTCATCACACAGATCTATCCGGCCCGGGAAGAACCCATCGAAGGGGTGACGGCCGAGCTGATCACTGAAGCGGCTTCGCGGCGCGGCGCCAGCATCACGCTTCTCGACCTGGACAAGAGTGCTTTGCCCGATCATTTCCGCGGGGTTCTCACCGAGGGTGACCTCTTCATCACCATGGGCGCGGGTGACATCAACGAAGTCGCCGAGCATCTGGTGGCGGGAGGAAAAGCATGAGCGGCTTCCCGGCCAGCGAGCGATTCATGCGTCCTGTCGATGTGGTCCGCCGCAACCAGCGGCAGATTCAGGCCCGGAAGCTCCTCATGGGCATGGCCAACCTGCTGCTGATTTCCGGGCTGGTGATCGGCGCATTGTGGATCTATCAGCGTTCGCAGAATGACGCCCGCTTCGCCATCCGCACGATTGAGGTCACGGGCGCGGCGCACACGCCGCGCCACGCCCTGGAGCAGCTCATCTCGTCCTACCGCGGAACGAACCTGTTCAAAATCGACCTGGCCGCTCTCCAGGCCGGCTTCCGCTCGCTGGACTGGGTCGAGCGGATCGAGATCGAAAAGGCGCTGCCCGACACGTTGAGGATTCGAGTCCTGGAGCGCAAACCCGCGGCGCTGGCCATCTCCGAGGGAAGGGTTCGATATGTCGATGGGAAGGGCGTGCTCTTCGCCGATCTCACTCCTGAGACCGGAAACAGCGAGCTGCCCCTGATTGTCGAAGCACCAGGCGGTGAGGAAGTCCGGCGCTGCGTGGAATTCCTCCGCCGGATTCAGCTGCGCGATCCGGAGCTGTACTCGCGGATCTCCGAAGTCGCGCCCATGCCGCTGAGGGGATTCCGGATGTTCACGCGCGACCTGGAAACAATCGTTTACACGGATGACGAGAGTGTTTCCAAGTGGCGGACGCTGTACGCGATCGCCGCGGCAGAGCGATACGGAAAGGGAGCGATGGTTTATGCCGACCTGCGGTTCGAGGACCGCATTGTGGTGGGGCCGGCTCACCAGCCGGATCCCATGGTCAATCAACCTGTGCGGTCAGTCAGTCAGATTGCGAATTGAGTCCGGGCTGGAACCCGGCTGAAGTTTGAAAAGCAATTGTCAGGAGAGGAGATCACAGCCATGCCGAAGAATGACGGATACATCGTCGCGCTGGACATCGGGACTTCAAAAGTGTGCGTGCTGGTGGGGGAAGTGAACGATCGAGGGCAGCTGGAGATCATCGGAAAAGGCACAGCTCCGATGAAAGGAACCCGGCGGGGCAACATCATCAATCTCGATCAGGCCATCGATGCCGTCAAGAAA
>JANMSA010000157.1:0-4577 GCA_031388865.1 Acidobacteriota bacterium
ACGTAGTGAACTTACGAGCCAACGACGACTTCGGCTTCGACGACACTCACGATGTCATCATAGAAATTCGTTTCGCCTCGGCACCGCAATCCGCGTCAGGTAGCTGGTCACTGACCATGGCTGGAAATGCAGCCGTCGCTACCCAGACGTGCGATCCGTAGTGTGCTCAGCCGATTCCTCTTTCAACACGCTCCGCAGATCTTCCGCGATGCGCGTGATCTGTGCTTCATCCTCCCCCTCCACGATCTCGTGCGCTAAATTCTCCGTGCCCACGTGGACTCACTCATGCGTCTTTGACGCATTCCGCGGACATTTTTTCGGTTGCAGTGTTCGCGAAGTGTTCGCGCGGTCCCACTACGGACGACCTGAGATCTCCGGGGATGTCCGTAACTTGTTGTGAACACGTTCATCCGTGTTTGTGTTAGGTCGTCTCGGAAGGTAGCATCACCTTCACACGGTGGGGGTCAACGGTTCGAGTCCGCTAGCGCCTACCATCTTCGCAAGTTCGAGAACCTGACAACCTCGTGAAGTCGACGTACGCCTAATTCTCCAGCCAGTTCATCACGATGTTCAACGAGGGCGTCCGCTCCTCCCCGCTCGATCGAAGAAGAAACTTCTGACCGTCGCGCGTGACGCCGTTGATCAGCATTCCAATCGGGCCCGCGGTCGACAGCGATGCGAACATCGGGCTTGGCGATCGAAACAGTGAGACCGGTGTTCCCGGGTTCAGCCGGTCTCCTGCGCCCATCGGGACCGCCATGATGCTCTCCGACCCGAAGAAGTACAGCTCACGGCCGTCGGCGCTCCACAGCGGCGAGACGCCTCCGCTCGCCGATACCTGCCATTGATCCGCCGTCGGCGGATAGCGCCGCACGTAGACCTCGGATCGACTCGACTCGTTCGAGTCGTACGCGAACCATTTGCCATCGGGCGAAAAGCGGGCGCGTGCTTCGGCGAACGGGGTCTGCACGACCGGCGTCATGGTCGCTTTCCCGTCCAGCGCGACGGAGTAAATGTCGAAGCCCGTGGCCGTCATCTGTCGCGCCACCATCAGCAGGCGTCCGGCCGGCGAGAAGGAGTGCGGCACAGTCCATTCCTTCGTTTGAACGACCGGCGTCGCGTCCGCATCGCGGCTCAGCGACTTCGTGTACGCCTGGCCGATTCCCGCGGGCGCGTGCATGAACGCCAGGGCCGAGCCGTCCGCCTTCCAGGTCAGTCCTCCATACTGGCCGGGGCGGAATGTGAATCGCGACCAGCGCCCGTCGGCGACGTCGACCAGCCAGATGTCTCCATCCTGCCTGCTTCCCCTGACGACGGCAATGATCTTTCCATCCGGGGAAAGGGCGGCATCTTCGTAGCGACCGGCTTCTCCGACAGAGCCGGCTTCTCGACCGTTCCGGTCCACCCACACGATGCGGGAAATCGCGGCCACCGCGGGCAGGAACGCGAGTGTTCCGTTGCGCGCCAGGGTAAAAGTGCTGAGGCGCTTCGGTCCCCAGTACGACACCGAGCCAAATGGAAGCGGCATCGCCTCCCCCTTGACCGTGAGTGTCCGCGGATCGAATTTCTGCGCCATCAGGACTTCACCGCGCGAGAACACCAGGCGATCCGGCAGAGCAAACGCAGCGTTGGATGCGTCTTCGATCAAGATCTTGATCTCACCGGATTCGAGCGATGTGACGTAAAGAGCGCTGTCGCCTGCGAAGAGTACGTGCTGTCCATCCGGCAGAAAGGCCGGCCAGCGATGGCGACTCAAGTCCCCCTTCAAAACCGTGGCTTGCACCGGCTTGCCCCCGCCCGCCGGAACGCGGTACAGCGGGCTGGCGATCGTCGGCGCGAAGACGATCGTCCCCTCCGCATTCCACGTGCCTCCGCGCCCCGACGGTGCATCGCAAAGCACCTGCGGCGGTCCGCCGCCGGAACCGATCTTCTTCAATTTTCCGCCGGCGAAAAACCCGATGTAATCCCCATCCGGCGACCAGAATGGATACGACGCATCGTCGGTTCCCGCCATCGGCTGCGACGAGTTCGAGCTGAGCGGACGTAGATAGATGAGGCGGCGGCCCTCGGAGGTGGACGCGACGAAAGCCAGTCGCGAGCCGTCAGGCGAGAGGGCAATCCCACGCTCGTCGAATGGGAAGAGCGATACCTTTTCCGGAGTCTCGATCGAAAAGTGCACGAGAGGCGCAGGCTTTGGAGAGCGCCGGATGAAGCCGGCGGCAAACGCGATCGCAACCGCCGCGGCCAGTGCGGCAACACTCCACGCCAGCCGTTCGCGCACCAGACGCCGTTTCGCCACTGGCGCCGCGACTCCCGCTTTCGACCCTCCTTCGCCAATCCAGCGGAGTTGCAGCATGACGTCATGCGCCGTCTGCCAGCGATCCTCGGGATCCTTGGCCAGACAGGCACGGATGACGCGATCGAGTGCCGGCGGCGCCATCGGCCGAAGCTCGGAGATCGGCGGTGGATCAGAATCGAGGATGGCGGCGATCAGGCTGGCCCTGCTCTTCCCCTCGAACGCCCGACGGCCGGTCGCCATCTCGTAGAGAAGTACACCGAGAGCGAAAATGTCGCTCCGCGCATCCGCCGGATGGCCTTCGAGCTGCTCGGGCGACATGTATTGAAACGTGCCGACGAGCGTTCCCTCCTCGGTAAGCGGCCGATGCACGGTTGCGTCGTTCTCGACACCTTCGAGGCGTCCGGCGGCCATTTGCGCGAGACCGAAATCGAGGAGCTTGGCTCCCGACTTCGTGAGCATCACGTTGCCAGGTTTGAGATCGCGATGAATGATGCCGCGGCGGTGCGCTTTGTCGAGAGCGTCCGCGATCTCGATTCCAATGCGTATGACCGGATCGGTCGGGAGCGCTCCTTTGGTCAGACGCTCGGCGAGCGATTCGCCTTCCAGATACTCCATGACGAGGTAGTGCAACGGCACTCCGCCGTTGCCGGTCGTCTCGCCGACGTCGTAGAGCGCGCAGATGTGCGAATGACTCAGCGAAGAGATCGCCTTCGCTTCCCGCTCGAATCGAGCGCGAAGCGAGGAATCGGACGCGAATTCTGCCGAGAGGATCTTGACGGCCACACTTCGATCGAGACGGGTGTCGGTCGCGCGATAGACCTCGCCCATCCCGCCAGCACCGATCGCCGCGACGATCTCATACGGACCCAGACGTGTTCCGACGGAAAGTTGCACTGGATGCGGAACAGGATACATCGAATCCAGGCGGACACAGCCGCCGATCGGCTGTACCCACTCGGTCGGCATCGGAGAACCTGCGTTGAGCAAGGCAATTCGAACATCGTCCGCTCCTCGCAGCGATACAGCTGTTCGCGGAGTGTTCGCGCCGTCCTGCTACGGACGACCCGCGATATCCGGGGATATCCGCATCCGCCTGAAAACACGTTCGTCCTTGAATGTCCTCGGATGTCCTAGAGCGTGGTTCCACCTTCACACGGTGGAGGTCGGCGGTTCGAGTCCGTTAGCGCCTACCATCCCCTAAAGGATTCACGCCGCTCACGTTGCACGAACAACGGAGCGGCGTTTTCATTACGGTTTGGCGTTCGTCGTGTCTGCGACTACTGCACGCGATCGCGCAGGTCGAGGATGTGCGTGGTATCCACGACCGTCGAACCGGGTACGAGTGGATCGTCAGCGTAGACGTCCGAGAGTGCGAGCGCCATTCTGGCCTCCGTCAGCGCGGTTCGAAGCTGGGTGATGTGCACCGCTTTGATGACCGTACCGGCCAGGCCTGGATCCGTAAAAGAGACCGCCGGCAAGGCCACACTGGCCCGAACCAGGTTCACCGCTTGCCGCAATTGCAGTATGTGAACTGCTTTGATGATGGTTACGCCGCGGAGCATCCCATTGTCGACGAAGTCGATAGTCGTCGCGGGATCAATCGGGCTGAAGCCGGAGAGAGTCCCGTCGGATTTGACCGCTCGCACTCTGTATAGATACGTAGTCGCTGAAGAGACTGTGGCGTCAGTGAACACGTTCGAGGGCGCTGTAGGAAGCAGCGCGTAAGAAACGTTGTTCGAGCTGCGGAACACCTGGTAGTGATCGGCGTCGGTGACCGGCGGCCAGTAGAGGTCGACCGATGTGCTCACATAGGCAGTCGCGAACAGGAATCGCGGTGCACCGAACGGAAGCGGATTTACGGTCTGCATGAACTGATCCGAGATCGAGGCCCCGTAGTTTTCGTCGCCGGAGTAGAACGCGTAGATCGAAGTCGAGCCGACCCCGAGTGAGGACGTCGTGACCGTGGCCTGACCGGAGCCGTCGAGGGTGCCCGTGCCGATGGTGCTGCCAAGGAAGTCACCCGCGTCAAAAATCCCCTGCCTGAAGGTGATCGTTCCCGTCGCGCCTGAGATGACGGTCCCATCCAAGTGACTCCAGGTTCATAGGAACAGGATCGTCCCTCGGTGTGTTAAGTTGCCCCCGAAGCCGGTTTTTACCGGTGCCGTTAAGCGGCCGGGTGTAGACAGACCCTTAGCTCAGCTGGTTAGAGCGCCACCTTGACACGGTGGAGGTCGGCGGTTCGAGTCCGCCAGGGTCTACCAGGCCGAGCGACCAAACG
>JANMSA010000175.1:0-2178 GCA_031388865.1 Acidobacteriota bacterium
CGACCACCGGTCATACAACCCGTGATGATGCCGACCCCGGCAGGGTCGCGGAGGAACTGGCGATTCGCCTCCGAATGCGAACCGGTACGCGACCCCTGCCGGGGTCGGAGTCTCATCACGATTCGAATCCGGTGGTCGCTCGCGTTGCTCGCACCACCTCTACCGTCCGAGCCGCCTCCAGCGGCTTGAGGCCGCTGCTTCTGCTGCAGTTCCACGAGAGCGCGGGTCTGGGAGAAACCTGCTCGCGGCGCCCTTCCAGGTTCACTCTGGCAGCAGTCGCAGCGCCTTCTTCACGTAGCTGGAGTGCGGCACGCGATGCATCTCTGCGAGGTCGATCCATTCGTAGGCGTCCGATGCCCGGCCGGCCAGGGTCGCCAACCAGACGGAGAACACGATCCTGCGGGTGGTCACGGTGTGCCGGAAAGTCCCGAGAAGCTCAGAGGCGGTGGCGGCCAGCGGCTCGCCCTCGAGAAGCGTCGTGTCACCGTGCGGCAGGTGGTACATCGAGTCCATGAGCGTTCCGCGGACACGTCGCATCAACACGCGTCCGCGACGGTCCCTGACGAGGTAGAGGGGGATGCGCAACGCGCGCGTGGCCTTCCTCGCCTTTGGCGGCGGAAGCTCGTCGATGCGGCCTGTGGCGAGCGCGACGCACTCCTCCCGGAGCGGACAGATGAGGCAGGTTGGATTCCGTGGCTTGCAGACCAGCGCGCCGAGCTCCATCAGACCCTGATTGAGCGCCCGCGGCGACTTGCACGACTCGACCAGCATGGTGGCGGACGTCCACGCTTCCCCCTCCAGACCGAACACGCGCGCCAGAACCCGGGCGACATTGCCGTCGACGATCGGCGCCCGCTGCTGCCACGCGACCGAGGCGATTGCACCGGCGGTATAGCGTCCGATGCCAGGGATCAGGAGCAGGTCTGCCACGGTCGCTGGAATCGTTCCGCCGAGGTGTTCGACGACCGCGGTTGCGCCGGCGCGCAACATCTTCGCGCGGCGGTAGTAGCCGAGTCCCGACCACGCTGAAAGGACCTCGTCTTCGGAAGCCGCCGCGAGTGTGGCCACATCCGGAAAGCGCCTTAGAAAGCGCTCGAAGTAGGGCAGCACCACCTCCATCCGCGTCTGCTGCAGCATCACCTCGGAGACCCAGACCTGGTACGGGTCATAGCCCTGGCGCCACGGGAGCGGCCGCTGATGACGCGCGAACCAGCGCTCGATGCGTCCGGCGGTCTGGCGGGTGCTCGCAGAGGGGAGGACTGGCGCTTGCAATGGTGGCTTATTGTATTCTTCGACGATGAGCGATCACCCGCACGGACCGCCCGGAACAGAGCAGGGCAACTACGTCTATTGCATCATCAAGACGGAGGTTCCGTGTGACTTCGGCGCGGTGGGCATCGGAGGTCGCGGAGACCATGTGCGCACGGTGCCATACCGCGAGTTTGCAGCGGTGGTTTCCAGCTGCCCGCTGATCGTGTTCGACCCCACGCGCGAGAACGCCCTCGCGCACGAGCACGTCAACGAGCTGGTGATGAAGGACTTCACCGTTCTGCCGATGAGCTTCGGCACGGTCTTCCGGACCGAGAACGACATCAAGGAGTTTCTCAAAGGCACCTACGAGGCACTCAGCGACGTGCTCCAGAAAATGGAGGGAAAGATCGAGTTCGGTCTGAAGGTGAACTGGGACAAGGATCAGGTGATCCGCGAGATCGAGAGTGAGAACGAAGAGATCCGCCGCCTCAAAGACGAGATCCAGTCGAATACGTCGACGTCGACGTACTTCTCGCGCATGCAGCTCGGCCGGGTCGTCGAGTCCGCGCTGCAGGCCAAAGCGGACGTGCACGTCACCGAGATCTACGAAGCGTTGCGCGAGGCAGCGATGGCGTCCCGCTCGAACAAGCCGATCGGCGACAGGATGATCATGAACGCGGCGTTTCTCGTGGAGCGCGACAAGACCAAAGCGTTCGACGACCAGATCTCAGCGATCGCCAAAAAGTACGAGCACAAGCTCACCTTCCTCTACACCGGCCCATGGCCCCCCTACAACTTCGTCAACATCCGGCTCAAGCTGGAGAGGGCGGAGAGATAGTCTTCGAGTGATCGAGTCTTCGAGTCTACTGGGAGCTCAGAACTCCACTCGAAGACTCGAAGACTCGAAGACTTGAAGACTCGGAAATG
>JANMSA010000193.1:0-2158 GCA_031388865.1 Acidobacteriota bacterium
GCGTTGCCCACTGGCCCTTGTCAATGAGACCCATCTCCCGGAACCCCAGAAGCTGAGTGACATCCTTGATTCCGGAAAAGTCTTCAACCTTGCCAACGGGTCGCGCCTTTGGGTCGTGCTTGAGAAGCGCGGCGTTCAGGCAGCTGATGCCCATCGCCAGAGCCTTCTCTTGTAGATGTCGCACTGCGCCGGACCACAGAAATACGACGGACGCTCGAAGCGCGCCGACTCCGTAGGCCAGCACCGATTCTTCGAGGTAGCTTCTCACCACATCATCTGCGGCGCTCGCTACCAGCGCGCGCAGAACTGAAATGTCGTTTTTGATCTCGACTTCACGAGCGTCAAGTTCGATGCTGAGCATAAGTCGGACATGAGTTTCGCCAGACTTTGTCAGGTGCCACAGATTGACCTTCGCGGCATTCTTTTCAGTCGTGCTGACGAGGTGCCCGCTCTTGCCGAGAACGTCGGATACGTTGAACGTCTTGGCTTTGGGGTCTCGCGCGCCGACCAATGCTGCTCTAAGCGCAGACGCAGTGCACTGTTCGGAAGCTTGTTCGCTGCGGAGGTAGTACATCGCGGCCAAGCACAAGTCTCGGCGACTGCCAGTTAGCACAGGGCGAAGGAACTCTAGCAGCGTCTGTGATGCCACACTTAAACACCCTTCAATTTCGCTGGCATGTCGTGATCGATGTGGTTCTCGCCTTGGACGACGACCTTCAAATCGTCCCGCTTCTTGCTGTCCAGCCACCCCCTTGTCCCGGCCTGCGCCAAGGTGTTGGCGAGATCACCCGGAACTGCCCAGCCGGCGTCCTTAAAGCACGTGTAGACCTGATCGATCGACACCGGTTTCTTCTCGTGTTTCTTCCGGCTCAACCAGTACACACAGATGAGGCCCTTCTCCTGCTGCGTTGTAGGGCTCTTGGACTGCCAGAACTCTTTGAACGGCGGGCTACCGCCGTTAACCAGGTCCAGATCCTTATCGACGCTGAAGCTTTGCTTTGTTTTCGAACTAGCAGGCTTTTTTGCAGCCGTCTTTTTGGCGGCCGAATTGGGCGCGACAGCGGGATCGGTTGCCGCCGGCCCTCTTCGTGCCTCGTCGTCCGCAGTGTTGCCGACGACTCCCCCTGCATTCTCGCGGAGTCCGTAGAACGCCTTCATCAGAGCTCGAAAGACCTCAGCCTGCATTGACTCCGAGGAAAACTGATTGACGGCGTCCGCAATTTGCGGTATTCGGTCTAGTAGCACGTCAAGCTCGTTAGTTGGCACAATGGCTCCTTAAAGGGGCATCACTCGCCGCCCGTCCGGCCGGGCAGTTCGCTAGTGGTAGGCTCTCTCGAGTGAGAATCGCCTTCGCAACACGAATACGCTTCACTACCTCACCACTGCACAAACATCGGCATGTATGTTCGAAACCGACCAATTCCGGCCGATGCCGATTCTCTTCGAGGTCGCGGTCCCTGTGCGGTAGCCAGGTTCCCTGACCCTCTTCCCACAGGAGTGTGGCCCCGGCGTGACGCAAGGCTCCACAAGAGTGGCACGCCCTCAAGCGAGAGTGGGTGGACGCCCTTGAAGACGGTCTTGCGGAGCAGCGCTTAGGCCCTCTCGGTCACCGACGCAGACGTACGTTGTCCCTACTACGGAGATGCTCTGTTTGATCTCGTCGATGATCGTCCCCCTGGAGAGGCCGCCGACGGAGTAAAGCAGCGACGTCGCTGCTTTACTAGACGAGCGCGTCTATGCGATTGGTCTTGGCACTGCCGACCAGGATCAGCCAACCGCACTTACGAGCCTCACCAACGGCACCGGGGATATCTCCTGCTGACGAGTGACCGTGCGGGGTAGCGGGACGATCCTTGCGATATCCCCATCTCCGCGACGCAATACAAGAGGTTCGTTCGTTGCACGAACCTCTCCCGCTTAGCGCTTCACCCACTCCCGAACCAGCCTTTTCACCGAGACCGACCTCAACTTCAATCTGCGGTGACGGTACGCTGGCCATGGGTTCCTCCGAGGGATTGATTCTTCAACGGTGTCACTCGCACCAGTTATTGATCCGCCTGAGGGCGTGATCGCGGGAGTTATTGAGCCAGGGGAGCGCAGCGGTCTTTGAGCCACCCGAGCGCACGTTCTCACCATTGCCGGTCAAGGAGGACCGGCG
>JANMSA010000241.1:0-16085 GCA_031388865.1 Acidobacteriota bacterium
CTGATGTAGCGGCCCACGACGTTCTTCATCCGGTAGTTCTGGAAGAGGTGGTTGATTCCGAAGATCAGCCTCTGCGACTTCATGTAGGGAATGAGCTCGCGGATGTTCCGGCGCAGACGCTGAATCTCCCGGTGCTGTTCCTCGTTCAGCCCCCACACTCCGATGTGGATGCGCTGGCCGGTCTCAGGAAAGTAGGTCTCCACCTCTTCGCCGATGAAGAAATCCGTCATGTCCGGATACTTGTTCAACAGGTAGAGTGCGCCGTCGATCGAGTCGTGATCGGTGAGCGTGACGTACGACATCCCGCGCTCTTTGGCGATGCGGTACACATCCTCGGGCGGGTTGTAGCAGTCCCGGGTGTTGGCGCGGCGGAAGTATTTGAAGACTGAGAAACGGCTGTGGCAGTGCAGGTCCGCGCGCTTGAGGCTCGGATCAGCCAATCCATCAGCAGGTATGCTTTCGATCATCGACGACTCAGGGACGGATCTGGATTCTGTGGCCCGGGATCATTGTTCAACGTCCCGGCATTCTCTACAATCCGCGTGCCCGCAGATGTCGTGCGCATGAGAGTGTAGCTCAACGATAAAGAACTCAATGGCGCAATCCGGAAAAGGCAAATCTCATCCGACTCCCGGTCAGGACTGGGTCGATCTCGACATTCCCAACCGTCTGCCGGTCATTCCTCTGGTCTCCTCGGTGCTCTTTCCGGGCGGGGTGCTGTCGCTCCAGGTCGGCATCGACCGCAACGTGCGCCTGCTGAAGGGGCTCTCTGACGATCAGAACCTGATCGCGGCGTTCTGCCAGAAGTCTGGGGACAAAGAGAACCCGAGCGCCTCGGACCTCTCCGGGATCGGCGTCCTGGCCGCAATCGTCCAGCGCCTGCCGCTCTCCTCCGATCGCTACCAGCTCTTCCTTCAGGGGCGCCATCGCGTGGAGCTCGTGCAGATGCTGCAGACCGAGCCCTATTTCGAGGCGCGCCTCCGCGAGGTCGCGCCCCGCCCGATCCCCAAGACCGTCAAGACCGAGCAGATGGTCAGCCGCGCGATGTCGCTTTTCGAGAAGCTGGTCGAGAGCGACTCCAAATACTCCAAGGAACTGCTGAACATCCTGCAGATGAACGTGGTCGAGGGGCCGGACACGTTCGCCGATCTCCTCTCGGGATTCGTCAACCTTCCTCTGGAGGAGAAGCAGCTCCTGCTGGAGACGGTCAACCCGATCGAGCGGATCGAGCTGCTCATCGACTACATCCAGCGCGATCTCGGCCGGGCCTCCGTCGACCGGGACCTGCAGCGTCAGATCCAGACCTCCATCGACCGGCGGGAGCGTGAGAGCTATCTTCGCGAACAGCTCCGGGCCATTCAGGACGAGCTCGGAGAGAGCAACGTCGCCGAGCGGGAAGCAGACACGTATCGCGAGCGGCTGGAAGCGCTGCCGTTGGCCGAGGACTACAAGCTGCAGCTGCGCCGCGAAGTGGCGCGCATGGGTCAGCTCTCGTCATCCTCCTCCGACTACGCCGTCATCCGCGGCCATCTCGACACCATCCTGCAATTGCCCTGGGAGCAGCACACGGAAGACCAGCTCGACCTGGTCAAGGCAGAGCAGGTGCTCGATGAACGCCACCATGGGCTGGAAAAGGTCAAGGAGCGCATCCTCGAGTTCTTAGCGGTACTCAAGCTCAAGGGCGACCTGAAGGGTCCGATCCTCTGCTTCGTGGGTCCGCCCGGAGTAGGGAAGACCTCGCTCGGCTCCGCCATCGCGGACGCCCTGGGCCGCAAGTTCGTGCGCATGGCGGTCGGCGGTGTCACGGACGAGTCGGAGATCCGCGGCCACCGGAAAACCTATATCGGCGCGATGCCGGGAAAGCTGATCACCAGCTACACGCAGGTGGGCGTCAACAACCCGCTGATCATGATCGACGAGATCGACAAGATCGGGAAAGACTTCCGCGGCGACCCGTCATCGGCCCTGCTCGAGGTGCTCGACCCGAAGCAGAATCACGCCTTCGTCGATCGCTACGTCGAGATCCCGTACGACCTCTCGCACACCCTCTTCATCTGCACCGCGAACGTTCTGGACATGATCCCCGGACCGCTGCGCGATCGGATGGAGGTGATCCGGCTTTCCGGGTACACGGAGAACGAGAAGCTGGCCATCGCGAACAAGCACCTGATCCCGGAGCTGCTCGAGAATCACGGCCTCGGCGCCGGCCAGGTGCACATCGCCGATGACGCGACGCTGACGATCGTCCGCGACTACACCGCCGAGTCCGGTGTGCGCAATCTCGAGCAAAACCTGGCGACGGTTCTGCGCAAGATTGCACGCAAGGTGGCGAGCGGAATGGACGACGGAGGGAGCGAGGCGACGATCGAGCCCGCCGCGGCCCGGGTCTACGAAGTGACACGGGCGGACGTCGAGTCTTACCTCGGGCTCCCTAAGTTCGAGCACGAGTTCGCGGAGCGGCATCCGGAGATCGGTGTGGCGACAGGCCTGGCGTGGACCTCGTTCGGTGGCGAGATCATGTTCATCGAGGCTACGCGAATGCCCGGCAGCGGACGGACCACCGTTACCGGTCAACTGGGCGACGTGATGCGCGAGTCGGTCCAGGCCGCGTACTCCTACGTGCGCTCGAAAGCGCACGAGCTGGAGATCGATGACAAGAAGTTCAGTGAATTCGACGTGCACATCCATTTCCCCGCGGGAGGGATCCCCAAGGACGGGCCCTCCGCCGGCGTCGCCATCGCGACCTGCATCGCGTCCGTCATGGGCGATCGTCCCGTGCGCCACGACGTGGCCATGACCGGTGAGATCACGCTTCGCGGAAAGGTCCTCTCCGTGGGAGGGGTCAAGGAGAAGGTGATGGCCGCGCACCGAGCCAACATCAAGCTGGTCGTGCTGCCGGAGGGCAACCGCAAGGATCTTCAGGAAGTGCCCGACGAGACTCGCGCCGCGCTGCAGTTCGTGTTCGCGGAGCGTGTCGAGAATGTCTGGAAGGAGACGCTGATCCCGCTGTTTTTCTCTCGCGACCCCGACCGCAAGTACGACGAGGCGGAGTTCCGAGCGGATCAGGAGCGGAAGATCGAGCGTCAGGGCGAGCTGCAGAACGAGAAAGGCGAGCGGGCCGACCGGCGATGAGGCGCGGCTGTCTCGCCAACCTGTTTTTCGCGGCGCTGCTCTTGGTGGCGTTCGGCGGAAGCACTTACTTCTGGTTCACTTTCTTCGTGAAGGGACGTTCCCTGCCTACGCCGGATCTCACCGGCAAGTCCACCGCCGACGCGCTCCGCATCACCCGCGACCTCGGCATCGACCTCGACGTCGACAGCAGGCGCAAGCGCAACTCCGACAAGGTTCCGGTCGGCCACATCGTCTGGCAGAACCGCACGCCCGGCGCGACGAGCTTCATCAAGCGCGGATCGCTGCTGCGCGTCGAGCTGAGCGCGGGACCGCTGGTCCTGCGCGTGCCCGATCTCACCGGCGAGACTGCCGGCACGAGCATGCTCCGCCTTGGCCAGCAGAACCTCAAGGTTGGCGCTGTGACCTACGTCGAGACGGATGGCAGGGGAGTGCTGGCCGCGGAACCCCCGGCCGGAACGGTCGTGGGGCCGCAGAGCAGCGTCGCTCTTCTCGTGGGGGTCGCCCCAATGGCGCGGCGATACGTGATGCCGGACCTCATTGACCAGCGCCTCGACTTCGTGCGCCCGGCCCTCGACCGTCGCGGGATCAGCGTTTCGAACGTGAAGTTCGAGGCGTATCCGGGCATTCCCGATGGCATCATCATCCGCCAGTACCCGCTCCGCGGCGCGCCGGTCAGCAGCCGGGACTCGATTTCGGTCGTGGTGTCACGGCAGGAGGAGACCAGTATCATCGAAGGCGGCTTCGGGAGTGCCGCCACACCCACGGCCACACCAGTCACACCAGTCACACCAGTCATCCAATGATCGACATCACGATAACGGCGCTCCTCCCATGATCAGGATTGCGCCCTCCCTGCTGTCGGCGGATTTTGCTCGTCTGGCCGACGAGCTCGACACCGTCGCCAGCGCCGACCTTCTCCACCTCGATGTCATGGACGGACATTTCGTCCCGAACCTCACCATCGGGCCCGCGATCGTGAAAGCTCTGCGCGGCCGGACGACGCTGCCCTTCGACTGCCATCTGATGGTGAGCGAGCCGCAGCGGTACATCGGCGCCTTTCTCGACGCGGGGGCCAACATGGTTTCCATCCACATCGAGGCGGAGCCACACCTGCAGCGCGCGCTGCAGATGATTCGCGATGGCGGCGCGAAGGCGGGCATCGCTGTCAATCCAGCCACGAGCGCCGAAACACTGGCCAATGCGATCGACTTCTGTGACTTCGTGCTGGTCATGACCGTCAACCCCGGATTCGGCGGGCAGAAATTCATAGAACCTGTCGTGCCCAAGATCCGTCACATCTCCAGACTGATTCAGGAGAGGGGGCTCGAGGTGGACATCGAGGTCGACGGAGGGATCGACGCGAGGACGGCACCGCACGTCGTCACGGCGGGCGCCACGATCCTGGTTGCGGGCTCGGCTGTTTTTGGTCAGGCAGACCGCGCGGATGCAATTCAGAAGATTCGGGACGCTGTTACGGGCCGCCAGAAGGTATAGACAAGCTCGCAGCTGGCAGCTCGCAGCTCACGGTTCTCCTGAGAGCTGCGAGCTGAGAGCTGCGAGCTTCCAACCGGAGGAACATTGAAGGTTAGAAACGCACTCATCCTCGTCGTCGCGCTTGTGGTGCTCTCATCCTGCAACCGCGGTCCGCGCGAGTACCGCCCCGTGGTCGACCCCGAGCTGCTGCGCCTGACCAAGGAGCAGATCTCCGAGCGTGCCGAAGACCAGTTCGGAAAGCGCAAGTGGCAGCGCGCCCGCACCTACTTCACGCACCTTTACGAAACCTACCCGAACGATCCCCTCGGCCGCCGGAGTCTGCTCCGCATCGCCGACACGTACTACGAGCAGGGCGATCCGGTGAATCTGGTGGAGGCGCAGTACAAGTATCGCGACTTCATCAACCGTTATCCCACCAGCGAGCAGGCGGACTACGCCACGCTGCGCATCGCCATGTGCTCGTTCAAGCAGATGGAACGGCCCGACCGCGACCAGGCCAAGACGCGCGAGGCTCTCGAGAAGGTGAACGACATGCTCCGCGCCTATCCCAACAGCCCTTTGAAACCCGAGGCGGAGGCGCGCAGGCAGGAGGTGCTCGACCGGCTGGCGCGACACGAGCACGTCGTTGCCAAGTTCTACATGAAACGCGGAAGCTGGACCGCAGCCTCGCAGCGTCTGAACTTTCTGATCGATTCATACCCGGCCTTCCCCGCGCGCGACGCTGTGTTCTATGACCTCGGACACACGCTCGCCAGGCTCGGTCGCAACGGCGAGGCGAAGCTGTACTTCGAGCGCGTGATCACGGAGTTCCCGAAGAGCGGGTTCGCCGAGGCTGCCCGGCGGCGGCTGACCGACATCAAGGCATGAGGAAGCTGAGTCTGGCCGTGCTCCTTTTCGCCGCCGCATGTGCGTCCACGTCGACGGAGCCGGCCTCGTTGCTTGCACCTGTGACCCCGGCGCCTGATCCGCGTGTGGGCGAGCTGCAGACTCAGCTCACCGAGTTGCTCGAGCGCATCGACGTGCTCAACCACCGCATCGCCCGGATGGAAGAAAGCGGAGCCGCGGGATACAGCGCGCCGGTCTCACAGGCGGTTGCGCAGCCCGCGCCGGCACCCACATCCGAGACCTCTGGCCCACCCGTCGCAGCACCCATGCCGCCGCAGCAGCGCGCGGTGATCGGCGCAGACCTCGCCGAGAACTATCGCCAGGCGATCATGCTGGTCGGACGGAACCGGCACACCGATGCGAGGCGCGCGTTCCAGGGGGTGTATGACGCCGATCCGAACGGAGATCTTGCGGACAACGCGCTTTTCTGGATCGGCGAGACCTACTTCGCGGCCAGGGACTACACGAACGCAGTCCGCCATTACATGCGTGTCGTGAATGATTACTCCACGCAGAACAAGGCTCCCGACGCGCTCTTCAAGACCGCGGTGGCGCAGGAGCGCACCGGGGATCTCGCTCTGGCACGCCGCACGCTTCAGCAGGTCATCGAGCGTTACCCGTATTCGTCATCCGCCTCGAGCGCGAAAGCGGAGCTCGAGCGGATCAAGTACTGAGCGTCATCTACGTGTCGTGTCGTCGGTTTCCGGTAGCGGTGGTATACGCCTTTCGACTCGGGCGGCATTCACGAAGCCTGAAGCTGAGCGCGAGACCCGCAGACAACCGACAACTGACAACCGTAGAATACGAGACCCATGGCTGAAGAAACTGAAAGCGGCGTGACTCTGCTGGCTCGACGGGAGTACGCGAGAGCGGTGCCGGTTCTCAAGCGCGAGCACGAAAAGTATCCGTCCAATCCTCGCATTCGTCTGCAGTATGCAGACGCTCTCGCCGGCGCAGGCATGCTCGACGAAGCGGCCGGCCAGTATGAGGCGACGGCCAAATACTACGAGGACAACGGCCTCACCGTTCAGGCCATCGCCGTCCGCAAGAAAGGCGAGAAGGCGCGCGAGCAGCTCCCGAAAACTGCGGAAGAGATGGGGCGGAATGAGCCGCTGTTCCCGCGAGAAACCCCGAAGAGCCCCCTGTTCGAGATGCTTCCGGCAGAAGAGCGTGAGGCCGTCGTCCGGGAGATGGAACTGGAGACGCACGACGAGGGGAGCGTCATCATCAACGAGGGCGATCCGGGCACGTCGATGTACGTCATCGCATCGGGCGAGGTCAAGGTCTACACCCGCGGCAGCAGCGGCACCCTCTTCCTGGCTCGACTCGGTGAAGGCGACTTTTTCGGCGAAGTGAGCGTGCTGAGCGGAAAGCCGCGAACAGCCACCATCACCGCTTCGCAGCGTACGGAGGTGCTCCGTCTGGACAAGACGAAGCTCGACGGCGTGCTCTCAAAGTACCCCAGCATCCGGCAGGTGCTCGACGACTTCTATCGGAAGCGCGCGGAGCACACGGTCGAGGCAATGATCGACAGTCTGAAATCGAAACGATGAACGAGGAACGACGAACAAGCCGGCCAGTGCCGTGGTTCATCGTTCATCATTGAATAGGGAGCAATTTTGGCGGTTCTACCCATTCGCAAATATGGAGACGAGGTCCTGCGTGTGCCCACCACGACGGTGGCGGAGATCGACGCAACCATCCACAGGCTCATCGACGACATGATCGACACGATGTACGCCGCGCCGGGTGTCGGCCTGGCCGCGAACCAGGTCGGCGCTTCGAAGCGCCTCATGGTCATCGACCTTTCCGTGGGCAAGCGTCCGGGTGAGTGCTACGTCTTCATCAACCCGGAGATCCTCGAGACTGCCGGGGAGATCACCGAGGAAGAAGGCTGCCTCTCTATCCCCGATTTTGTGGAGATCGTGACGCGTCCTGAACGGGTGAAGCTGCGTTACCTCGATCGAAATGGCGTGCAGCGCGAGATGTGGGGCGCGGGTTTGATGGCCAGAGCGATGTGCCACGAGATCGACCATCTCGACGGAACGCTGTTCGTCGATCACCTGCGCGGGCTGAAGAAGGACCGAATCCTCAAGAAGATCGCCCGGCTCGTCAGGTCAGGCATGTGGTTCTGACGCGCGCTTCGCCGTGTTGTCGGTTGTCTGCGTTCTCGCGCTGAGTCACAGACCTCGCGAGTGCCTCCCGCGACGCCTTCGGTGCGCCATGGCTTCGTGAGTGCCGCTCGCGTCAAGACTCACAGACAACTGACAACTGACAACCGACAACATAGAATCTAAGCTGATGCGACACAGCGCGATTGTCACCGCGATCGAGCCGCTCGCTCCCAGCGTTCTGCAGCTGACGGTTTCGTTCCATGACGGATTCCGGTTCCAGCCGGGTCAGTGGGTGAACTTCCGGTTCCCCGAGGGGGTTTCGCGGGCCTACACCATCGCCTCCGCTCCGCAGCGTCCGGAGGCTGTACAGATTTGCGTGCGGGTGGGATCGGGGAAGGGAGGGGAGGCGCTGCGCCGGCTCGAAGCAGGAGCGGAGATTGCCATCGATGGCCCCTATGGCGACTTTCTCCTCCCGGAGGGAGACGCCTCGCGTCCCGTTCTCTTTCTCGCCGGAGACGTCGGCATCGCGCCGATCCGGAGCATCGTCCTGCACATGCTCGCCGTGAGCGATCCACGTCCCATCTTCGTGCTCTACGAGCCGGACCAGCGAAACATCCTCTACGCCGCGGACTTTGATCCGCTGGCCAGGGCCGGCCACATCAAGCATGAAAGCGGCAACATCGAGACGCTCATCGAGCGCAACCGCTCCACCGTCGTGGCCGCGACGGTCATGGCTGCCGGCTTCGATCTGTTTCTCGATCGCGCGCGCAAGGCCGTCGCGAGCACCGGTTTGGACCTCGAGGCGATGGTCGCCGAGACGTTCGGACCGCAGCCCGTCTGAGAGTAGACGGGTTGTATGGACCGGTGGTCGCTCGCTTCGCGCTCACCACCGGCTACCCTACGGGCCGCCTCCAGCGGCCACCGCCTGCCTACTGCGTACTGCCTACGGTTTCATCGCAGCCAGCCAGGCAATACGCCGGCGCGGCGCGCATCCTCCCGAAACTGCTGCCACACGCGTTCCGCGCGCGTCACTTCCAGGCTGGCGTGAGGAATCCGTTCCCTCGTCCACTCCAGCTGCGTCGTCTGGTAAGTGAACTCGCGTGGCACGTAGCCGAGGATGAGGAAGGAGCGGATCTGGTCTTCGAGCTGCGCGGCACGCGACTGGAGCAGCTCGAGTTCTTCCTTCGCGCGACGGACGTTCTCTTCGTGAGCGCGCGCCTGGCTTCGCCACCACGCTTCGTCCTCTTTCCGGTCCTCTGGCTCGGGTGTGACTTCGATCGGCGCGCGGCTCTTTGCGCGCGGAGGTGCCGGCGTACCGGAGTGGTTGTCTTCCAACGCGGCGATGAGGCGTTTCCGCTCTTCTTCCGAGACGCGCAAACGACGAACCGGCGCGTTGCCGCTGGAGTCGGCCTCGCCCCGGATCTGCTCGACCTCGGCCGCGGGCACCGAGTAGAGCAGCCCTGCGCTCCAGAAGGTGACGACGCCGTTCGCCGATCGGACCGGGCCATCCGCCGCGATGCGGTCGCCTGAGCGCAGAACGATGGTCGAGGTCGAGATGGTGAGCAGGAGCAGCAGCGCGTTCATCATCGTTAGATTACTCCGCCCTTTTCAATTACCGTAGCCCCTCTGAATATGCCCAACTGGCTGCATCTGTTCACAAATCTCACCTACCACCTCGGCCTGGCGCTCTGGGTCGGCGGGTCCGTGGCGCTCGGCGCACTGGTGGCACCTCAGCTCTTCCGCGCCCTCCCCAGAGAGCAGGCCGGGGGTATTTTCGGCCGGATGCTGCGCCGCTTTGCACGCTTGCGCGTCGGCGCACTGGTCGCGGCCATCGCTGCCGCAGCCGTCAAATACGCCCTGTGGGAGCGCACGCCCACCCTCTGGATGGCCATTCGCTGGGCGGCCCTGCTTTTCATGGCCGCTGCGGTGCTTTACGAGATCGCACACCTCGAGGGCGCTCTGGAGAGGCGGCGCCTCGAGCTCACGCCCCAGATGGAGGCGGAGGATCCCCGGCGTCGCGACTTCAACGCGCTGCACAAACGCGCCGAGACCCTGCTCAAAGCGAGCGTCCTCGCCGCCGTCGTGGCGATGCTCCTGAGCTGAGTCGCGCGACGCCGGCGCGAGGAGCGAAATCGACGTCCGACGAAGCAGACAGGCGCGATCCGGCGTCGCAACAGAGCATCTGTGAGAAATGCGGGCTAGAATCGCCACGACTGAATGGGAAGTACCATCCCTCCAACGCACATCCACTGGGTGCTGACCGCCATCGTCTGCGGCGTCTTCTACCTGCTCTTCGACGCCCTGCGCTCGTTTGCTCTGCAACTGAGCCCCGTCCGGCTTCGCCGTCTCACGACGGATGCGGAAGAGGGCATGTCGCGCTGGAAGAACTTCGAGGTGGAAGATTTCCAGCTCGTCAGCGGTGCGATGCTGCAGATCTCCCTGGTCATCGGCGCGGGCGCCACGACGATGATCTACGACGGGCGAGGCGTCGCCGGCGCCGTGCTCACCAGCGTCATCATCTGGACGCTGGCCGTGCTCGTGTGGAAGTTCGTCCTCGCCCTCGTGGCTGAGGATACGGGTGAGGTGATCCTGCGGGCTCTGATTCCGCTGGCCCGGACGAGCTACTACCTCTTCTGGCCTTTCCTCTTTCCGTTGCGCAAGCTCCTGAGGCGGATCGAGCGCGCCGAGCGGGCAGAAGACGAGGAGGACGCCACCGATGAAGAGGTGAGGGCGTACATCGACGTCGGTGAGCAAGAGGGGATCATCGAGCCCTCGGAAGGAAAGCTCCTGCAGTCGATCGTCGACTTCGGCGACCGCCTCGCGCACGAGATCATGACCCCGCGCATCGATGTGCTCACGTTCGTTGCGCGCCGGCCGATTGGCGAGCTGGCAAAGCTCTTCAGCGAATCCAAATACGCGCGCATCCCCATCTACGAGAAGAACGTCGATCAGATCAGCGGCGTCGTTCACGTGAAGGACGTGCTCGATGCCGTGCTGAAGCAGGAGAACCAGCGTCCCGTCGCGGAGCTGGCGCGCCCGCCCTACTTCGTCTCCGAGACCAAGAAGGTCTCGGAGCTGCTCCGCGAGTTCCAGAGCGAACATGTCCAGATCGCCATCGTCGTCGACGAGTACGGCGGCACCGCGGGCATCGTCACGACGGAAGACATCATCGAGGAGATCGTCGGCGAGATCGGCGATGAGCACGAAGACGAAGAGGCCACGGTCGTCGAAGTCGGAGACGGCACGTGGCTGGTGAGCGGCCTGCTGCGCGTCGACCAGTTGGAAGAGAGGATCGACGCGGACCTGTCCGGCGAAGACTACGAGACCGTCGCCGGCATGATCTTCACAACCCTCGGCCGCGTCCCCGCCACTGGCACCATCATCCCCAAGAACGGCTGGATCTTCGAAGTCGAGCGGGCCGACAAGAGGCGGATCTATCGGGTGAGCGCGCGCAAAGATCCGCACTGGGAGAACGACGGAATTGAAAATTGAAAATTGAAAAGCGAACCCTCGTGCTCGCCGGCTTTGTTTTTCAATTTTCAATTTTCAATTTTCAATTCGGGGCAGCGAACACAGACATGCTTACTGAGACCCCCCGCCCCCCCGCCCCGCCCCGCTTCGGCATCACCGCTCTGGTCGGCCGTCCGAACGCCGGCAAGTCCACGCTCATCAATCGCATCCTCGGCCACAAGGTCTCGATCGTCTCGAACAAGCCGCAGACCACGCGCAACCGGATCGTGGGCATCCTGAACGACGCTCGCGGCCAGATCGCGTTCCTGGATACGCCCGGCATCCACAAACCGCTGCACCGGCTGAATGTACGCATGATGGATCACGTGCGCTCGGCGCTCTCGGAGGCGGACGTCCTGGCGCTCATCGTCGACGCAACGGAGCCTTTCGGAAGGGGCGACCAGTTCGTCATCGACATGCTCCGGCAGGAGAAGGAGCAGACCCCGGATACGAAGCGGGTGGTGCTGCTCAACAAGATCGATCTTCTGAAGAAGCACAAGCTGCTCCCGCTCATGGAGCAGTACCACGCCTTCTCTCTCTTCGACGACATCGTTCCGATCTCCGCGTCGACAGGCGAGGGGGTTGACAGGCTGACCGACCTGCTCTTTGCGACCGTTCCTGAAGGTGTGCCGCGCTACCCTGTCGAGGACTACACCACCCAGCCGGAACGCTTCTTCGCGGCGGAGCTCGTGCGGGAGAAGATCCTTCACCACACGTCGGACGAGTTGCCTTACACCATCGCCGTGAATGTGGACCGCTTCGAAGAAGACGCGGAGAGCGGCATGATCAGCATCTGGGCGACGATCTTCGTCGAGCGCGACTCGCAGAAGGGGATCATCGTGGGGCGTCAGGGAGCGATGATCAAGCGCATTGGGACCGAGGCGCGCGTCGAGCTGGAGACTATCCTGGCGACGAAAGTGTTTCTCGATCTGCGCGTGTCGGTGCATGCGCGCTGGCGCGAGGACGAGCGCTTTCTCGGCGAGCTGGAGTGGCCACTGTCCTGAGGGCAAGGCAGAGGAGATCATCATTTCTACACTTGGAGTTGGCTCTGCGGCCCACCTTTGATTACCATACAGCACACGTTTCGTCCGCCAGCATTCGAGGGAGGTTTCATGGTCCGATTCCAAAGACGCCGCAGTCTTGTCTTCCTGCTCCTGCTGTTGTCCCTCACAACCACCTTGTCCGCGCAGCAGACCGGCTCCGTCAACGGACGCGTCACGTCCACCGACGGTGCGGCGCTTCCTGGCGTGACTGTCGAAGCCAGATCGAACGTCCTTCCGCAGCCGCGTACCACGCTTACCGACGGAAGCGGGGACTACCGTCTCCCGCAGCTCCAGCCCGGCACTTACAGCATCAAGTACACCCTGGCCGGGCTGCAGGAAGTGACGCGCAACGTATCCGTGCTCCTCAACCAGAACGCCGAGGTCAATGTCGCTCTGGGCATGTCTGGCGTGGCTGAGAGCATCACCGTCACCGCCGAGGCTTCGCTGGTGGACCGCCAGTCGACAGAGATTCAAAGCACGCTGTCCAGCAGAGAGATCACGTCGCTGCCGCTGACGCAGGACTACCGCGATCTGCAGAAGCTCATCCCCGGCGTGATGTACACGCAGGACACGGTGCGCGGACCCAGCGCCGGCGCGAGCGGTCAGGACAACGTGTACATGTTCGACGGCGTGAACGTCACCATGCCTCTGTTCGGGGTGTTGAACGTCGAGCCCAACACACGCGACATCGCTCAGGTGAGCGTCACCAAAGGCGGCGCGACCGCGATCGACTTCAACCGTGCCGCCGGCTTTCTGATCGACTCTGTGAGCAAGTCGGGCACGAACAAGTTCTTCGGTGAGTTGAGCTACCAGCTTCTCAGACCCGACTTCGTCGCTGACCAGGATGGCACGCAGAACCTGACCTTCAACGAGGAACGCACATGGATCACCGCCAACCTCGGCGGGCCGATCCTCCCTGACCGTCTTTTCTTCTACGGGTCGTACTACCGGCCGGAGTTCCAGCGAGAGAACCAGGCCAATCTCTACGGAGAGCTCCCGCAGTTCAGGAGCGAGCGGAACGAGTATTTCGGAAAACTCTCGGCCACGCCGCTTCAGTCGCTGCTTGTCAACGGCAGCTACCGGCAATCGGAAAGAACGGATACGTCGGGAGACGCTTTCGGGGCGTTCCGCGCCGGCACGACCGGCACCGGCTCTTCGAACGAGCTTCAGATCGGCACGTTCGATACGTCCTGGATCATCAACCCGAACAGCTTCGCCACGCTGAAGTACACCGACTACCGCAATCCGGGCGTCGGAACGGCGGACTTTATCGCTAATCCGACCGTGGCGTTCACGGCCGGCACGCAGCTCGACCTCGCCAACCTCGGTACGATCGGCCGCTTCATCGTTCCGACGCCCATCGTCGGGAATGCCGCGCAGAACGCGTTTGTGGCGCCCTTCATTCAGAAGTACGGCTACGTCAGGGATGGGCAGCGCGTCGGCGGCGGCACGGTGGGATTCGGTCAGTTCGCCCGCGATGACGACAGCTTCTTCCGCAAGGGCGGACAGCTCGGCTACAACCTGTCGCTCGGAAGCAGCAGCAAAATCTCCCACGACCTGCACGTCGGTTATCAGCGGTACACCGATTCCGAAGACCGCTTCCAGTCTTCGAACGGCTGGGGCCTGATCAGCGTTCCCGCTGGTGTGGGGACTCCCGGCACCTGCCCGGCCAGCGCGTGCGGAACGGCCACCCCGGCGTTCTTCCTCGCGCAGGTCAGCCAGCAGGGCGCGCGCGGCGTGCCCGCCATTCATTCCGAGTTCAAGTCGCAGAACATCGAGCTGAATGACTCGATTCGCTTCAACAACTGGTCCTTCAACCTCGGGGTGCTGCTCAGCGAGGACATCCTCTACGGCCAAGGGCTCAGAAAGGCGGACAACGTAGCCGGTTTCGTCGCTTCTCCCGGAACGAAGTACAAGATGCACACCTTCGGTTTCGACGAGATGATCCAGCCGCGCCTCGGCGCGACATGGGCCTACAACGGCTCGGATACCGTCTACGTGAGCTACGGCAAGTACGCTCCCGCAGCGAACTCCGATGCGCGCGCCGCGTCGTGGGACCGCAACCTCGTGCAGCAGCTCAATGTCTACTTCAATCAAACGGGAGCACTCATCGGCATCCAGCCGAACGCATCGTCTTCGGGTAAATGGTTTCAGGATGGCCTCAAGCATCCCTTCCTGCAGGAGCTCACGATCGGCACCGGCCAGCAGATCACCAGCGGATGGTCCACGCGACTCTACGGCCGGTACCGCGAAGGGAAGGATTTCATCGAAGACACGAACAACAACGCGCGCGCGGACTTCGGCGCCCCTGCCGGCTTCTCACGTGACCCGTATGTTCCGAACCTCGGGACAGTGGCCACCCCTGGGACCATTCGCAACGCCATCGGCAGCGGCTCGTCCTACGTGATCGCGAATCTCGACGACGCCTTCACCAAGTATTACGAAGCGACGATGGAATCGTCGTGGCGCGGCAGCAACCTGTATGTCAACGGCTCCTACACGTGGAGCCACTACTACGGCAACTTCGATCAGGACAACTCCTCGTTCAGCAGTGCAAACGACGCGGCCATCTTCATCGGCTCCTCGAACATCGCTGATGGCGCAGGGCGTCAGCTCTGGAATTTCAAGTACGGGGATCTCCGCGGCGACCGGCGCAACGTCCTGAAGATCAACAGCGCCTACGATCTGCCGTGGAACGCGACCATCGGTGGGTTCGCGCTGTACCAGTCGGGGCAGCCTTACCAGCTGGAGAGCGTGCTGCCATACCGGCCTCTCACCGGGTCGAGCAGCGATACGAACCGTTACGCCGAATCAGCGGGCTCTCGCCGCTCGCCTTCGCACCATCAGCTGGACCTGAAGTACACACAGAACGTTGCAACATTCCGCAGCGCCAAGCTCCAGCTGATCGCCGACGTCTTCAACATTTACGACAAGCAGACGGGGTACAACTTCGAGACACGCATCGGGACACTCGGGTTCACTACCCGCACCGACGTGGCCACGGTGGACATCCCCGACTCCATTCCGGCCTCCGTTCTGGCTGGTCTGAATCTGGCTCCGGGGGCGCGCATCAATGCTCCCTATGCGAACACGTTCTACGCGCCACGCCGCTTTCAGCTCATGGCGCGCGTGCAGTTCTAGATCGGGCTCAACCCTGTGCAAAAAGCCCGGTGGAAACGCCGGGCTTTTTCATTGCTGGAAGAGCCGCTCACGGGGAATGAGGTCGCGGGTCACGTCATCCGCATGTTCGCGAGCGGCGGCGATTCGGGCCGGAGCATCCGGCTCACGCAGCAGGACACTGACCTGGGCGCGCTTGAACAGCGCCATCGGATACTTCGCGTCGGCGGGTGGAACGCGGTCGAGCGCGTCTCTTGCTTCGCTCAAACGGCGGGTCGCGAGGTAGAGAACGCCCAGCTCGAGATTGTGCCGAAACCCAGTCGCATCCACGGCACGGGCCTTCTCGAAGGACTCGATGGCCACAGAGGTGCTTCCGAGCTCCATCGCCATCTCGCCGAGCCGCAGCAGTTCTCCGGCAGCGGCCGTCCGTTTCTCGTAGATCTTCTGCCGGAGGCCGACGGCATCCGCGAGGCGCCCCTGCCGCTCACGAATGACCGCCAGCGCCTGCAGGGCGGGCAGTCGGTCGGGATCCTCTGCCACGATCCGCTCGAGCAGAGGCACGGCGCGGGACCATTCCCGTCCCCGCGCAAGATGCAGCGCGAAGTACGTGCGCACGTCCGCGGAATCGGGGGCGATCTGCCCGGCCCGGCGGAATGCCTGCTCCGCCTCGCGCTCCCGGCCAAGAGATGAGTGCGAGGTGGCGAGACGTAACGCGGCGTCGAGGTTGTGCGTATCCGTCGTCAGGATCTTCTCGAGCAATGGAATCGCTTCCGCGTACTGGCCGCGGATG
>JANMSA010000245.1:0-5300 GCA_031388865.1 Acidobacteriota bacterium
CGCACTCGATCAACACCCGAACGCAGCGACTCCCGCCTCCTCCATGCGCTGGGACCATCGAAACCGCCTACACTTCTCACAGGAATCGACTGAGATCGTGACCGAGCACGGCAATGAGCGGCGAAAGGGCTCGAACTTCGGCCCCGATGGGGAAGGCCGCGAAATGCTTTTCCCTATCCCCCGGACTCCGGGCTTCGCCATTCGTTCGCAGGCTCGCCACGCGCTGACCTCCCATGAAAATCCCCAATCCAACCAAAGACTTCCGTCCCTCAGACGCCGATCATCGGATGCAGACGGAGGACTCGAGATCATCAGCGTCAGGCGTTCCCCTGCTCATCGTGGCCACTCTCGCCTGTTCGGCGCCGCGCGCGCCGGCGTCGACTATCTGCGCTGGCCAGCCGCGGCCGTGGTGATGCTGTTCCTCTGCGTCGTCGTGGCGATGTCGCGTAAAGCGGGCGTCGCGATGTGGGCTTCAAACGCGCTGCAACGTCATCGTGGCAGGACTAGACGGTGCGTAACTGAAGGCCAGGCGCACCTCGCCAACGACGATCGTGTCCCCTTCCGACAGTGCCACGGGCGAGGCGATCTTCGTGCTGCCGACGTACGTCCCGTTCTTGCTGCCGATGTCGGAAACGCTAGCCACGCCATTGTCAATGCGGATGCAGGCATGGCGGCGCGAGACCGTCGGGTCGTCGATGAAAACGCCGGCGCTCACGTCGCGTCCGATGACGTTGTCGCCGCCATACAGCGGAAACTCCCGGCCGCGAACCGTGACGCAGCCGCGCCTCTCCCGCCCACCCGTTTGTGTGACCTCGGCACAGAACGCGTAGCCGAATCCATGAAGCGTGCGGATGAATCGCGGCCGACGTGCCTCGTCGCCGAGGGCGTCGCGGATCTCGCCGATCAGCCCCGGCAGATTGCATTCGCCGACGAACGTATCCGGCCAGATGGCGTCGGAGAGCTCCTCTTTCGACAGCGCGCGCGGAGCGGCGGCCGCGAGGATCTTCAGCAGAAGAAACGCTTTGGGCGAGAGATGAACAGCCTGGCCGCCGTCGAGCAGCTCGCGGCGGTCGAGGTCCAGCTCAAGCCGGTCGAAGGTGATTCGCATGCTCCCTAACCGTGATTATCCGCCGAAACCGAACCCGATATCGCGCGTCATGCGAAACAGAACGGCACGGCTCGGCATATTCGCGTTTGTCACAGCCGCGCCCGTGATCGCGGTGACGGTGTCATGGTGGGTATTCCGCAGCAACGGGTCATCCAGCGCCAGCGCGCTCAATTTCTCCTTGCGCTCTCTGACGGCTGCACTGCTTCTCGCGTTGGCCCTGTATGTCCGGTGGTGTCGCGCCGACGAGGCAGCCGCGCGGGCCCTGAGCGTACTCTCTTCTGTTCTTGCTCTGGCGCTGGTTACGCCACTGGAAGACGCGGACATGATCTTTTCCGGCGTCCGGCTGATGGCGCAACTCGGCCTGGGTGCGGCGGTGGTGACGATCTGCTTGGGGGTTCCTGCGGCCCTCCTTCATCTGGCAATGGTCTTCCCATCGTCCATTGCCCTTGCACGCCGCCGCTGGACGTTCCCGGTGGTCTGGATCACCCCGCTGTTGGGCTTTGTAGCGATCGTTCGCGGTTCACCGGACCCCGGATGGTCCCCATTCATGGTGATTGCATTGCTCTGCCTCGGAACGAGCATCTTCGGTTATCTGCTTGCGACGCCGGTAGTGATCATTCAGCAGTATCGCCGCAGCACATTCGAGACAAAGCGACAGATTCGATGGCCGGTCTTCGCCACGGTGATCGCCGTCGTTCTCAGCATCGTGGTCCCGTCCGTTCTCAACAGCCGAATCTCGCCGTCTGGCTCCGAGGTGAACATCGGTCTCGAGCCGGCGTTCCTGGCACTCATCCCGATCGCCTTCGCGATCGCCATTTTCAAGTACCACCTTCTGGACATCGACGTCATCATTCGTAAAACGATCACCTACACGATCGTCACCTTCCTCCTGGTACTGCTGTACGCAGGCGGAGTTGCCGCTGTATCCGGAATCCTGGTGGCCAACGGTATTTCCAACGAGACGGTCCGCCTCGTCACTACGGCAATCGTGGCCGCGCTGTTCGTCCCTGTTCGTGACCGCGTGCAACGTCGGATCGACACGCGCTTCTATCGCCGCAAGTACGACGACATCGAAAGCGTCCGCCTGCTGGACGAAGGCATCGCCGCGGCCACCGACCTGCAGTCGCTCCTTTCTGAGGCGACGGCACGGCTGCAACGGATCTTCGTCTGCCGGGCTGCGGCCATCCTCGTGCGCGAGCCGCGCTCCTCGACGCTCACGATCTCCTCGTCCATCGGTCTCTATGAGGAGGCGATCCGGAGCGCACAGCTCGCCGAGGACTCGTCGGCCACCCGGTCGATCTGCAACCTGGACCTCCATCCCTATCAGAGTCCGGACGCAGAGGCGGTCCGCGCCATGCGCGCACGCCTGCTCGTGCCGGTCCGCGGCCAAGGCGGACTGATCGCGGTAATCGCCCTCGGCGCGAAGACGTCCGATGAGATCTACGACGCCCGCGACGAACGTGTCGCCGCTGCTCTCGCCGACCGGCTGGCCGGGGCGATCGAAAACTACCGGTTCCGCCAACTGACGGCCGCCGAGTCGGAGTGGCGGACGCTTGATCGCATCTCGCGCCTCGTCTTCGTGGCCATCGCCCAGCAGAGCGGCGAGGCGACCACCTACCGAGCCGTCGCCGACGTTCGCATAGCAGCCGATGCGGCGGGGCTTCACACGGGCGATGAGCGGATCGAGACCGCGATGGCACGCCTCGTCGACTACGGCGCGATCGAGCGCTCGACGGACGGAGGAGTCGTGGTGACGCGCCGGAACTGGCTGGCGCTGCCCGACGTTCTCCGGCCGCTCGAGCTCGTGGCCCGCGATGCCGGGCAGCGCGTCGGCGCCTACGAGCTCCTCGACCGCATCGGCCGCGGCGGTATGGGCGAGGTCTATCGCGCCACGAACGTTCACGACGGATCGTTTGCCGCGGTGAAGATCCTTCCGCCACCCGGCGGGCGAGGGGACGAGCGAAAGCGCTTCGAGCGAGAAGGTGCACTGGTCGCAGCACTTTCGCATCCCAACATCGTGCGCGTTCTCGAACGGGGGGAGTACGACGGACGGCTCTACATCGCCATGGAGCTGATCGACGGGAACACACTTGCCGCGGTACTGGACGGGAGTGAATGGAGTGTGGATCGGGCGGTCCACGTCGCGCTCCAGATCGCCTCTGCACTCTCCGAGCTTCACTCCCTCGGCGTGGTCCACCGCGACGTGAAGAGCTCGAACGTCATGCTCACGCGCAGCGGGCGAGCCGTCCTTCTCGATTTCGGCCTGGCGCGAAGCGGAGACGCCTCGAGCCTCACGGCCGAGGCGCACATCATGGGCTCGCTTCCGTACATGGCACCCGAGCAGTTCGGTGGGGCCGTGTGCGACGCGCGAACCGACGTCTGGTCCTTCGGCGTCGTGCTCTACGAATCGCTGACCGGACGGCGGCCGTGGCTTTCGTCCTCGCCGACCGCACTCATCGCGGAGATCGGCAGCGGTGTGAGCGACTGGTCACGGCTCGACTCACTCGTTGGCATCGCCCCGGTGACCACGATCATTCGCGAGTCGCTGCAGGTCGATCCCGGACTGCGAATTCGCGACGGCGCGGAACTGCTTCGGCGTCTCACGCACGCGGCGCAGCTCACGACGTCGTCCGGACGCAGAGTCACGGTTCCAGAGAGGCACGCGCAACCGGAGGCGCTCACACTCACCTCACCGGCACGGCTGCGCGAGGGTGAGGGAAACGCATGAGAACCGTTTTTCTCTTCAGGCCGGCTCTCATCTTCGTATTCGTCGCGGTGACCACCGCGTCCGCACGCGCTTCCACTCTCGATCTGCTGCGACAGCGTCTCGGGGCGCTGACCGGAACGACTGCGGTCAGCGGAAGGATCGAAGTGGTCGAAGACGCAAGCACGGAGAAGAAGCGTGAAGTGACGCGCGCGGGGGCCGACTTCGATTGCGATGCCTCCTCGCTTCGCCTGACCGTTGCCGCCGGCGATCTCGCGCAGCCACTCGAGAGCCGCCAGCGTCCCGGCGCCGAACTCATCAGCATGACCTACCTGTGGGGCCGCCTGAATTCCGCGCCCGACCTCCTCAGGACGTTGCGCCGCTCAACGCTGCTCAGCGATCAACCCGCGGTCTGGAAGGGACAGCCCGCCAGGCGCCTCGAGTTGAAGATCGATCCCGAGCCGTTCACCGATGCGCCGAAATTTCTCAAAGTGAAAATCGACGGGGCTCACCACCTCTGGGTCACGGCAGACGGGACGCCGCTCGCTTTCGAAAAACAGGAGAAGATGACCGCCCGCCTTCTGATCATTTCGGCCACCGGCAGCGGCAAGAGCACCGCGGAATACTCAATCGTCGGCGACCGCCTCATCGTGATTCGGGATGTCGAGGAATCGAGCTCCTCCGGCATGGGAGAGAAGGGGCAACAGAAAAGGACCACCACGGTGACGTTGCGGCGGTGACACCGTTTCGGAAAACCGGTGCCGGAAGTGTTCCGCGCGGTCATTCCGATGGTGCTGGTCTATCTCGCCGGAGTCCTGCTGATCACGTACGTGCCCCCGCTGACGACGGCGCTGCCGCAGTGGCTGGCGCGGTGAAGTCGTGTCGGCACGCTGCCACGTCAATTCACCACCAGAGACACAGCGCAGGCTCGCTCGCGCTCGCCCGCAACCGAAAGCAGAAGGCAGAAGGAAACCGAGGTCATCTCCGGACGGCGCGACGGCGAGGACCCGGCACGAACGCGTTGACCGTCAAGTCCACCGTGGTGATGCTCGAGGCGCCGGGCCCGGTTGCAATGAGCCGGAACGTGAAGAGCCCCGGGACGTCCGGGGTGAACGTCGGATTTCGGACTGACGCGGACGAGAGGATGGCGGCGGAATCGGCCGGGCGGCGAATCACACTCCACTGCCATGACGTCGCCGTCTGGGGCGCAGTGTCCAGCAGGCGGGTCGACCCGGACAATCCGGTGGAGAGGTCGATGGTCGCGACATCTGCAAGGGTTGCCCTCCCGATGCGAATTGTGTTGTTGTCCGTATCGGCGACGTAGACGTTCCCGCTGCTGTCGGTTGCCACGCCTCTCGGAAAGTTGAACCGCGCCGCGCTCCCCGTCCCGTCGGCACTCCCGAAGGTTCCCGCAAGACCTGCCAGCGTCGTGACTGCCCCATCCGGAGTAATCTTCCGGATGGTATGGTTGCTCGCATCGGCGACGTA
>JANMSA010000250.1:0-5501 GCA_031388865.1 Acidobacteriota bacterium
CCTGGGTGGGGGGTGGTGCAAGGCATGTGCTTCGTGCCCCCCGTCCCCCAGGTCCCTCGACTCACGCTCGGGATGACATGCTTTGTGATTGATCTCACGTGCCCCTAAAAGAGCGTCAGGCGCGGGATGTCGAAGTGCTCGCGCACGATCCGGCGCAGGTGCGCGTCGGTCGAGCGCGCTCGAACCTTCTCGTCCGCACCAGCGGCCAGTTGCTCCGCCTGCGCCCGCAACTGTGGAGCGTTCGCGACCAGCGACTCCACGAGCTCGGTCTCCAGTTCCATCAGCGCCTCTTCGATGCGGGGAACGCTCTGCTCGCGAATCAGGCCCCTCACGCGTTTCGCATACTCGGGAAAGGTGTCCAGCGCCAGCGCGAGGGCATCCAGTCGCGGTCCGGGAGCCTCCTCAGGCGCGATGGTCTCGGACCCGATCTGCAGTTCGCGGCGCTCGTCCCATAATTCCTTGATGGCGTGGCGGCAGTAGTAAAGGCTGCTGACCGACTTCCCTTTCGCTTCCCGCTTCTCGAACACCGAATCGAGTGCTTCGATCACCACCGGCAGCGGCACGCCGGCCTCGGCCCACGTCTTCATCACCTGCCAGTCTTTCGGGCTCACCACGAATGGCGTGCCGCGGCGGGATGCGAAGTGAAACTCGATCTCCTGAAAATAGTCGGCGGACACGGTGCCCACCCTACGATCAGCTACAATCGTCGTCAACGTCCACGGAGTCCTGGCTATGGAATCGGTCCCGCCTCGCGCGGAAGTCACTATCTATTCGCCATTGTTCTCCCCTTTCCGGCAGCCTCTCCAGGGGGCGGCTGTCTCGATCGGGCGCGCCTCCGACTGCTCGATTCCGATCAAGGACCGTTACCTCTCCCGGAAGCATGCCGAGATCATCGCCGCGGGCAGCACCTGGATGCTCAAAGATCTGGGCAGTGCGAACGGAACCTATCTCAACGGATCGCGTGTAGAGCGCAACGAGATCCTCAAAACCGGCGACCGCATCCGCCTCGGAGACACGGAGCTCGTCTTCGAGGCTTCCGGCGCCAGCACGGACCGCTTCATCGCCGTCAACACGGACGCGAATCCCAGCCCGACCATCGCCATCCCGATCGGCGAGATCTCCGATCGCGCCGAGGAGCAGGATGTCGCGCGTCTGAGGACGTTGACCCTGCTCGCACGCGAGCTCATCGAAGACCGCCCCATGGACGAGCTGTTCGGATTCATCACCGAGCGGATCATGGAGCACCTGCGCCCCTCCCGCGCGGCGATCGCTCTGCTCGGCCCCGACGGCCGCTCCTTCACCAAGGTCGAAGTCCGCCGTCAGGACCAACAGGACCAGTCCGAGCTCACGATCAGTCACACGCTCCTGGCTGTCGTCGTCGAAGAGAAGAAAGCCCTCGCATTCGTGGACGTCACCGTCGATGAGAAACTGCGCAGCGCGCAGTCGATCATCATGCAGGGCATCCACTCGATCCTCTGCGCTCCGCTGATGATCGGGGACGCCGTGGTGGGCGTTCTGTACGTGGACTATCTCCTCACGCAGCGCTCGCTGTCGGAGGACGACGTGCGGCTGGTCGCGCAGATCGGACGGTTCGCCGCGATCAAGCTGGAAACGACCCGCCTGCGCGAGGAAGCCATCGAGAAGCGGATCATGGACGAGGAGCTGAAGACCGCCTCCAGCATCCAGCGCCGCCTCCTGCCGCCCGCGCCGACCGGCATCCCTGGCTTCACCTTCGTGGGGCGCAATCAGCCTTGCCGCACGGTGAGCGGCGACTACTACGACTTCATCCTCCGCCCCGAGGGGAAGATCTATTTCGTGATCGGGGACGTCAGCGGAAAAGGGGTCACGGCCGGGTTGATGATGGCTGGACTCCAGGTTGCGTTCCGGATCTTTGCCAAGACCGATCCCGATCCCGCCGAACTGGTCGCGCAGCTCAACGTCTCGCTGAAAGAGAACCTCCCCCAATCGAAGTTCGTGACCCTGTTCCTCGGACGCCTCGACACGAACACGGGCCTGATCGAGTACGTGAATGCCGGTCATACACCGCCCCTCTGGCTCCGCAAGAGCGGCGCAACGGAGCTCACCGAGAGTGATCTGCTCCTCGGCGTCGTCCGGCGGGCGGAGTTCACGACCCGCCGGCTGCAACTCGAGCCTGGTGACTCCCTGATCCTGTTCACCGACGGCGTTACTGAAGCGCGCAACGAGGAAGACGTCGATCTCGGCTCGAACCTCATCGGGGACGCCCTGGCGAAACTGCACGGAGCCGAGGCCGAAGCAATCGCGTGGTCGGTCAACGACACGATCTTCCGCCATGTCGGCGACGCGGAGAATCTCGATGACGACGTGACGCTGCTGGTGGTGAGCCGGGCCGCCGCGACGCCCGAGGTCGCCCCCGCACCGTGATTCCGCGCGACTCCACGCTCCAGCGCCCAGGCTTCAATCGCGAGCGACAGTTGTCTGCGCCGAAGCGACATGAGGCGCAGACAACTGACAACTGAGAACCGAGAACCCTCAGCTGAGTCCCTGTTCCTGCGTCCACGCTTCGATCGCCCGCGTCGCCCGATCGTTCTTGAAGTTGAAGAACAGCCGTTCGACGCGGCGATCGGCAGAGAGAGCACGGCGGAACTCCATCGGCTCGTCGATCACACGCGCAAGCTGCTCGCGCCACTCGCGCACCTCCGGCCTGGCCACGAACAAGCGGCGGTCCTCGTCCTCGCTGGCCGGAGTCCGCGTGGGGATCCGCCGGAACCGCGACTCCTCCCCCGGCGCCTCCGCATCGAGCGGAATGTCGAGGATGTCCCCGGTCTCCACGTCGAGGTAGTGCGCCAGCGCCACGCCGAGGTAGGCAACTTGCAGGCCGTCGTAATCGAGCATGAGCTCAATGATATCGTTGGACCGAGCTCGCAGCTCGTAGCTCGCGGGAGCATGACGCGCTCCAATCTCCTGAGAGCTGCGAGCTGCGAGCTGAAACGATGAGTCAGAACCGGCTCGAAGCGAGCCTCGACATCGACCTCCGGCCGGCGATCGAGATCGTCCGCATCATTCAGGAGCAGGACGACCTGGTGGCTGGCGCCGTCGCCGCTCAAGCTGAGCGGATCGCGCACGCTGTCGACGAGATCGTCGAGCGCCTTCGCCACGGTGGCCGGCTTTTTTATGCGGGCGCTGGCACCAGCGGACGCATCGCCATGCTCGATGCCTCCGAGCTCCCACCAACCTACGGCGTCGCCCCCGATCTCGTGAGCGTGCTGATGGCCGGCGGTGAGCGCGCCTACCTGGCCGCGGTGGAGGGTGCCGAAGATGACGAGGATGCCGCCATCGACGCCGTCAATCGCGAAGTGAGGGCTGAGGACGCGGTGGTGGGCATCGCTGCGTCCGGCACCACTCCGTACACCGTCGCCGCCGTTCGCCGCGCAAACATGCTCGGCGCGCTCACTGTCGGTGTGACCAACGTCGCCGGGTCGCCTCTTGCTCAACATGTCGACATCCCGATCGTCATCGACAGCGGTCCCGAGGTGATCATGGGGTCGACCCGGATGAAGAGCGGAACCGCCCAGAAGCTGGTCCTCAATCAGCTCTCGACAGCAGTCATGGTCCGCCTCGGCCACGTCCATTCGAACCTCATGATCGACATGCCCGCAACGAATGAGAAGCTGCGGCACCGCGCCGTGAGCATGGTGGAGCTCGCGGCGAAAGTCCCTCGTCCTGTCGCCGTTCAGGCGATGCGCGATGCGGACGGGAACGTGAGACTGGCGACGATCATCGCGAAAAAGAAAGTCACGGCGGACGAAGCACGCCGGTTGCTCGGCGACCGCTCGTTGCGGGAGATTCTGGGTTGAATCAGTCTGCAAGTCTTCGAGTCTTCGAGTCTTCAAGAGGAGAACCCACCAGGACGGCCGGCGTGTGGCCCTCCTCGAAGACTCGAAGACTTGCAGACTCGAAGGCTGGAGCCGGCGAGGTCGCGGAGTGAACCGCCTCGAACGGCTCATGTTCGTCGCGACCAAATACTCGCGGCGGATCATCGGGATCATGTCCGGCACGTCGCTCGACGCGATCGACGTGGCCATGGTGCGCATCCAGAAACACGGCATCAACGCCAAGGTTCGTCTGGAGCACTTCCGCAGCTATCCCTACCCGCCGAAGATCCGCGCGGCGGTGCACGAGCTGTTCGATCCGCAGCGTGCACGCGTGGACGACATCTGCCGCTATGACTTCATCCTCGGTGAAGTCTTCGCGGCCGCGGTGCATCGCATGCTCGAGGAGACGAAAATCAAAGCGGATACGGTCGATCTCGTCGCGACCGCCGGGCAGACCATCTGGCACGATCCGGAGCTGTTTCTCATCGAGCCCGACGTCGACTGGATCGACCACCCGATCGAGACTCGGTCGACCTTCGCGATCGGGCAATCCGCGGTCATCGCCGAGCGCACCGGAATCATGACCATCGGGGACCTGCGCGTGCGCGATGTCGCTGCGGGCGGCCAGGGCGCGCCGCTCGTCCCCTATTTCGACTGGGTCCTGCTGCGCCACAAGTCGCGCGGCCGCGCCATCCAGAACATCGGCGGCATCGGCAACGTCACGTACATCCCACCCAGGGCGAGTTGGGACGACGTGATCGCATTCGACACCGGACCCGGCAACATGATTCTCGACGAACTGGCGTGGGTCGCCACCAACGGCCGCCAGACGTACGATGTGGACGGAGCCCTTGGCGCCGTGGGCAGGGTCCGCGACGATCTGCTCGAGAAGTGGATGTCCGACCTTTATTTCACGAAGGCCTTCCCGAAGACGACGGGACGCGAGCTGTTCGGAAAACAGTTCGCCCGGCGCATTCTCGCCGAGGCGCCGGATATGGACATTCAGGACCTGATCGCCACGGCGACCGCGTTGACCGCGGAAAGCATCGCCCGTGCGTATCGCGACTTCCTCCTGCCGCGCGGCCCCATCCACGAGGTCCTGCTCGCCGGCGGCGGCGCGAAGAACCCGACGCTCGTGCGCATGCTTCGTGAACGCATGCCGAAGCAGAAGATGCTCGTGTACAAAGCCAGCGAAGCGAAAGAAGCCATGGCCATGGCCATGATCGCGAACGACTCGGTGGTGGGGCTGGTGACCAACGTCGCCGGCGCGACAGGCGGACGGCCGACCGTGCTGGGGAAGATCTGCTTATGAGCGGGTTGGCGGTTGGCGGATGGCGGGTTGCGGGAGAACGGCGAGAGCCGGAGATCGCGACCGAGGGAACAACACCCTGCGCCGGTCCGGACTTGCTGACCTCGACGAGTAGGAAGCGCGCGCATCCTAGGGACAACGCTCGCAGAAGTGTCATCCCGAGCGTCGAGTCGAGGGACCTGGGCGGGAGGGGCGCCAGTCATCGGCCTCTGTGCCCCGCCCGCCCGGGTCCCTCGACTCGACGCTCGGGATGACACTTCTGCGAGCGTTGTCCCTAGGATGCGCGCGCTTCCTACTCGTCGAGGTCAGCAAGTCCGGACCGGCGCAGGGTGTTGTTC
>JANMSA010000268.1:0-7017 GCA_031388865.1 Acidobacteriota bacterium
GTCGGTCTTCATTTCCCGCTGCAGTCCGGTGGTCGCTCGTTTGCTCGCACCACCGGCTACCGTACGCGCCGCCTCCAGCGGCGATTTTCTGCCGCGAGAGACTCCTACGCCACTCTGGTGACTGCGACGATCAGATCGTCCACGATCTTCGTTTCCACCGCGTCGAACAGCAACCCATCCGCACGCTCATCCATCAGTCGCAGCGGCACCTGCTGCAACGTCGCATACTCGTCTGAGCTCTGTTTCCAGGCAGCCTCTTTGGCACACCAGAAGTGCAGCAGCCGATGCTCGAGGGCGCAGTCCAGCATCGTCCGGGTCTCCTCTGGCGACAGGAAGAGGTGAGCGGCTCGATCCTGCAAAGGACGCACGACCTGCACGTCGATGCCGACAGGTTCCCGTGCGATTGCGGCGCCCGCGTAGGGATCCGAATGGGAGAGGGAGACGAACCACGTCGTCGGACTTCCGTCCACCCACAAGTCGGGGCGGGCTACATTGCAGGCGCGCGGATCCGCCGTGATGCCGAGGCGGAGCGCGAGCTGCTTCGCTGCGTAGCGCGATCGCAACCACTCCTCGCGACGCTTGTGCAGCTTGAACTCGGCGGCCGTGAACAGTTCGTCGTCCGTGAAGAAGTCGCGATCATACGAACCGCGCACGATCAGCACCCGCGGGTCACCGATCACTGCGGCTCCGCGGGGATCGCTCCGATGAACTCCGAGTCCCCCGCGGGCTCGACGATCGTCGTGAAGCCAACTCCCGTTCCGGCGATGACCGTGATCCGGACAGTGGTCGTCTCATCCAGCTTCACGCCCAAGGAGCTTTCGAGGTCGTTCACGAGCCAGACCTGATCCTCCGGAACACCGGATTCGACGCTGCGTCCGATCTCCTGCCCGGTGCGCGTGCGCACGGAGATGCGGAAGGTGGCGGGGATGATGCCGATGTTCACCACGCCGGCGTTCACGCGGCGTCCCGGTGCCGTCGCGGCGGGGATGCCGACGATTGCGAGCTCCGGAGTTCCCGACCCAGCCGTCGCCGAATCCCGACGCGTCAGCGGAGCCTCGAGCGATGCAGTCGCGCCATGCGCGACGTCGGACGTCTTCGCCACGACGACCGGCGCGCGCCCATCCCGGTGCTCGACCCAGAGGGCTCCCACGCTCCCCGGCTTTGCGAAAAGGCTGCGCACCACGTCGGGCCAGCGCAGCGTCTGACGCGGCGCGAGCGTCAGCCTGCGATCGATTCCGGTGTCGCCCGTGACGTAGCGCAGCGATACACGGATCGGCTCGCGGAAGGGGTTGTGGATGGTGAGGTCCGACTGCCAGTAGGAGCCGCCGACGCCAGGCACGCTGCCGACCGCCGGAAACACCATGCGAGCGACCCCGGTAGCAACCAGCTCCTTCTTGTCCGGCAGGCGGATCGCTCGCAGATAATCACCGACCGCGCGGGGCTTTGCTTCCAGGCGGCGGGTCCACAACTCGACGCCGCGTACGGAACGGTGAAAGCGATAGAGGTCGTCGACGTACGCGGAAACTGCCTGCGCGCGCAGGTCGTTCGTGACACCGTCGAACTGGTCGA
Source organism: Acidobacteriota bacterium (assembly GCA_031388865.1). GTDB lineage: Bacteria > Acidobacteriota > Thermoanaerobaculia > Gp7-AA8 > Gp7-AA8 > QHVT01. The sequence continues at coordinate 1,570 of JANMSA010000268.1, forward strand.
AGAGCTCCGGCGAACGGCGGATGATCACTTTCGGTTTGGCACGCTCCAGCGCACGGATGGTCTCTTCCTGAAACGCGCGCGGAGAGAGAATCGGCACCTGATAGAAGCGCGTCGGATTGGGGCGGTCAGCGAAGAAATAAAACGCGGGCTGATTCGAAAAATCAAAGATCGGCTCGTCCTTCTTCGTGAGTGCACTCACGCCCGCCACCACATCCGTGATGCGCCACTGCACCGCCTCCGCGTTTGCATCGCGATCGACCCGGAGCACCCGCCCGTAGTAGCGCACGAAGTCCTGTAGACGTGCATCGACCAGGTCGGGGATCCAGAACAACACGCCGATGACCGGCACGGCCATCAGCGCGAGAGCCCCGACGAAAGCATGGGTGGCCTGGCTGTTGCCTTGATCGGCCTCGCGCCAGATCCTCCGCAGTCCTCGCACGAGGATCACTCCGAGGACGACGATTAGAGGGCCGATGAGAAAGGCGGCGAAATACTGGTGTCGGAACGAGGCGCGGCCGAACGCCGTTCTCTGCGCGACCGTCGCGAACACGGTCAGGATCAGGAGCGCGAAGTCGAGAGCGTCCAGGTTCCGCCGCAGCCACCGCGCGATCAGATACACCGCGGCGATGGCGATCGTGAGCGGGCTGAGGACGAGGTGGAACTTCTCCCACAGCACGAAATCCGCGAGCGTGTGCAGGTTCAGGTTCTGGCGGAACGTCGAGACGACGTCGGGGAATGGCAACGACCAGACCGCGTCGATGATGTTCGGGATGGTGACGAACGACGTCAACGCGAAGTCGTCCAGCGCGCCGTGCATGGCCAGGTAGATCGCAAATGGCGCAGCGCCAAGCGCGCTCCCGGCCAGGAAGAAGACGGCAGCCTGGAACGGCGGAAGTCCATCCCACCGAACGCGAAGCGACGCGATCCACAGCAGCAGCGACGCGGCAAGCGCTCCCGCAATCGAATACGCGCCGATCTCGTAACTGAAGAAGAGGGCCACGCCCGCAAAGACGCCACTGGCGACCGCGGAGAGCCGGCTGCGGCGCCGCAGCGCGTTCCAGAAAAGCGCCACGGCGGCTACCTGGAAGAACGTCCGGTTGTTCTCCGCCGTCGTCCACGACCCCATGGCCACGCACAACAACGCCAGAGGGATGGAGTCGAACACAAGCAGGCCGAGGAACCAGATGGCGACGCCGAGAAAGGCGCCGACGACGACGGTGCGCGCGATCGCGACATCGAGAGAGCGTCCGAACAGCTCCATCAGCCAGGCGTCGAGTTGCCCGTCCTCCAGCATTCCGTGCAGCACGAACACGTCGCGGAACGGGACTTTGCCGCGCAGGTAATCCGAGGCCGGCCCGATGGCCTCGCCGCGGTGAAAGAGGTCGATCCACTGCGAAAGCTGTGCGGTCGAGACGTAACTGAAGAGATAGATGAGCGCCGGGATGATCGCGAAGGCCGCCAGTCTCCACGCGCTGCGCGGTTGCATGGGCCTGCGCAGCAGGAACGTGAGCACAGCGCAGGCGATCAGCACCGCGGCCATCACCGGACGCGCGTGCGTCAGCGGAACCCATGCGGCGCCGAGAAACGGCAGAATCACGATCGGCAGCGCCCCGACGGTAATGCGCTTGAACACATGCTCCGCATCGCGACCGAAGTTCATCTGCGCAAGCCGCGCGATGAGCAACGCCGCCGCCCAGAAAATGGCCATGAACGCGGCCACGAACAGGACCTCGAGAAAGAGCGTGGGAATGTGCGCGATGCGACGCGCAGTGACCACGTAGCGGTAGAACAGCCACGCCAGCGCCTCGCAGAACAGCAACGCGTGATACGGCCGCAGCTCGGGCCGGAACATCTGTCGCAGCCACAGCCGCGTTTGCACCGTGCGCAAAAGGTACGGTCCGCCGAAAGACAGCGCGACTGGCAACAGCAGGATCCATCCTGCCTTGCCGGTCGTGAGATAAAACAGCGGCGCTAAAAAGTAGGGGACGGTGAACAGCGCCTTGCCCGCGAACGTACGCTGCTTGGCGGCACCTCGCGCGAGCAGACGTTGCAGCCAGATGCTCAGGGGTGGGACCAGGATGAAGAAGAGCGCGGCGCTGAGATAGTCGCGCAGCTTGGAGTAGCGCTCGATCGTCACCAGGCCGATTGCCACCGGCTCGGTAGGAGGCATCGAGCCGAAAAGCATGGTGATCGAGAGGAAAACACCGGTCGCCAGCGAGAAAGCCGCCACCCACACGAAGGCGGCGGCGATGCGGTCGTAGAGCGGTCGGTGGGTCACTCGTTTCAGTTTATCGTGCGGCGGTACTTCGGCTCACCGGCGAGCCGCCGGAGGACCGGCCGGCGGGCCGCCGGCGCTCGAATCCGCGAGCATGGCGGCGGTGCGGATGAGGCATCGGATCCTCTCGTCCGCGGCGCGATGCTCGATCCACGCCCAGAGGTCGGTGCGGCGTGCGCGGTAGCGTTCGCGGAGGGAGAGCAGCGGCGACTCGCGGTAAAGGTTCGCGCGAGAGTCACGCTCGGCAAGCAGCGCGAGCCGAAGGACACGGAGCGCCGGCTGCCAGCCGGCCGGTCCACCGGCGGCTTGCTGGTGCTGGACTCGCAGGTCTGGCGGACCAGCAGGCCAGTCGAGTGCGCCGGACAACGGGTCGGCATCGACCTCCCTGGCCGCCTCCGGTCGCGCCGGCAACGGCCGTCTGGCGCGCATCGCCGACGACCCGCGCTTCCGCGCCGAAAGGATCACGTAGTCGCACGGCACCCGCCCGATGTCGATGAGCATCCCCTCGATGGTGCACAGGATCTCCACGATGGCCCGCTCACGCGGGACCTCGAATCGATAGTCTCCCGCGATCTCGTACAGAAGGTGCTGCAGGATTGTCCCACCGACATTCTTTCGCTCCAGCACCTCGAAGGATCGCTCCGTGAAGGAAATCAGCTCATCCGACCGCACTGCTTCCGTGGGATCGTTCGCAATCATCTCCTCCACGGTGGGCCGCGCGCGAGGCTGGCGCCCGAGGCAGCGCAGCAGCGTGTTCATGATCATGAGGACATCGTCGCTGTACTGAAAGCGCGCCGGACCGGCATACTCGTTGACGATCAGCGTTGCGTCCGGACGCATCGACCGCTCGATCTGAGCGTAGGCGTGCTCGAGATTGGCGACGTGATGCAGCACGGAATGGGCGAGCACGACGTCATACGCATTGCGCGGCAGCTCGTCACGATCCAGGTCAACGACTCCGTAAGTGATCTTGTCGATGCCCTGCGCCGCAAGACGAGCGCGAGCGACCGCTCCTTCGGCGAAATCGACGGCGTCGATCTGCGCCACGAACGGCCATCGTGCGACTCCGCGCTCCAGCCACCCTTCGCCGCAGCCGAGGACGAGCACGCGCAGGTGATCGCCGACGAACCAGCGGTGCGCCCAGGAAGTCAGCCAGTCACGTGCGGGGTCGCCCGTAGCACGCTCGTTGAGATGCATCAGGACGGCGGTGTTGGCCATCCACGTAGCGTGAGCGAGCTGCTCCGCGTGACCGGCGTCGTTCCAGACAGTCATCGCCCGATGACTGCGTCGTGCAGCGCCTGCACGGTCGCGCTCTTCGCCTCAATGTCAGGCTCGCGGCCGTGACGGCGAATGGCCTCACTCGTCGTCGGACCGATCGACGCGAGCACCGCCCGGCCGGGTGTCATCCTGGCGAAGAAGTTCTCCACGGTCGACGCACTGGTGAAGGTGACGATGTCGAAGTCGCCGAGCTCCGCGAGATCACCGCCTGCCGCGATCGTGCGGTAGGCGATGGCGAGATGCACTTCTCCTCCCCGCGCGCGCAGCTCCTCGACGAGGTCGTTGCGTCCTTCCTCAGCCCGGATCACGGCCGTGAGAATGCCGTGCTGGTCCTGCGGAAGAAGCGGCAGCAGTTCCATGGAGAGAAACTTCTCCGGCACCACATCCGCACGGATCCCTCGTGCGCCAAGGTCCGCCGCCGTGGCCTGACCCACCGCGGCGACCTTCGTGCCCGCGAGGGCGCGGACATCTTTTCCCTTCGCGAACAAGCGTCTGAAGAACGCTTCGACACCGTTCGTCGAGGTGAAGACCAGCCAGTCGTAGCGACCGTCGATCGCGGCGTCGAGCGAATCCCACGATGCGGGCGGCCCGATCTCGATGGTCGGGTACTGCACGACTTCGGCCCCTGACTCTTCGAGCAGCCGCTTGAGCTCCGAGGCTTGTTCACGGGCGCGCGTGACGACGATGCGCTTGCCGAAGAGCGGCCTGGACTCGAACCAGTTCAGCGTGTCGTGAAGCCTCACTACGTCGCCGACGATGATCAGAGCAGGAGTCTCCAGACGCGCCTCCGCAACGCGCGCTTCGATGTTGCGCAGGGTGCCGGCGACGGTGCGCTGGTCGAAGCGCGTGGCCTTCGAGATCACCGCGCAGCCGCGATCCCCGCTCATGCCGTGCTCCATGAGCTTGTGACAGATCGACGGCAGGTTGGCGAAGCCCATCATGAATACGATCGTTCCGTCGAGCTGTGCGAGTGCCTGCCACTGGATGCCTGTCGAACCGGAGTCAGCCTCATGGCCCGTGACCAACGTGACGGAGGTCGAGTACGCACGGTGCGTCACGGGAATGCCCGCGTAGGCCGGTCCCGCGATCGCGGACGAAATGCCCGGCACGATCTCCACCGCCACTCCTGCGGCGAGCAACTCCTCGGCCTCCTCCCCGCCGCGACCGAACACGAACGGGTCGCCCCCCTTCAGTCGCACGACGCGCTTTCCCTGGCTGGCCAGGTCGATCAGGAGTTGATTGATCTTCTCCTGAGGCAGGGCATGCGCGCTGGCCCGCTTCCCCACATACACCACCTCAGCCGTCTTTGGAATCCGCGCCGCGATGTCTTTCGAGACGAGCGCGTCCAAAGCGACCACGTCCGCGGTCTCGATCAACTGCGCGGCTCGCAGCGTTAAGAGGCCCGCGTCTCCGGGTCCCGCTCCAACGAGGTAGACCTTCCCGCTCACAGCAGCTCCTCCGCACCTTGCGCGACCAGCTCGCGATGCACGTCGTCCACGCTCGTGCCGCGGGCATCGATCGAGCGTGTTCCGTTCGAGAAGAATGCCCGCAGTGTCTGGTCAGCTTGATGGACGCCGACGGCAGAATAGCAGTCGAGGCGAGCGGCGAACTTCTGCAGCACGCCACGCTCTGCCCGTGCAGCGGTGGCGCTGGGCTCGTGCGTGATGGCCTGCGCCGCTTCGCGCATGCGCTCGTTCGAGACCAGACACTCGATCGCCACAATGCCCTGTCCTGCCGCGGGAACCATCTCGTCCACCGAGAACGTGGAGGTGATCTCGTCTGCGCGACCGAGGCGGGTCAGGCCTGCTCGGGCCAGGACGATGCCCGAGTATTGTCCATCACGCGCTTTCTGGATGCGGGTGTCCACGTTGCCGCGGATGTCCTCCGCGCGCAGG
>JANMSA010000032.1:0-26026 GCA_031388865.1 Acidobacteriota bacterium
CAGCTCTTCCTGCAGCTCGGCGATCTGGTCCTGCGCACGCTGGAAGTCAGAGGTGGAGACGCAGCCGGTCGCGGCGAGCGCGGCCGCCAGCGCGAGGAGTGGGAGGGTCCTCATGGTCATCGCGCCTGAACGAGCACAAGGTGCGCGCGGCGGTTCTTCGCCCACGCCGCATCGTCACGCCCTTCGTCGAAAGGACGCTCTTCGCCGTAGCTCACGGTGCGGATGCGCCCTGCGTTGACGCCCAGGGTCACCAGATAGTCCTTGGCGGTGTTCGCGCGCCGGTCGCCCAGTGCGAGGTTGTACTGCTCGGTTCCCCTCTCGTCGCAATGGCCTTCGACGAGCAGGTTGTAGCCTGAGCCTTCGCCCTTGAGCCAGGTCGCAGACGTCCGCAGCGCATCCTGCGCGGCCTCATCCAGCGTTCCCTCGGCGAGGTTGAAGAACGCGTCGCGGACAAAGCCGCGTTCCTGCGCCCAGCGGTTGAGGGCCTCGATCTCGGTAGGACGAACTTCTTCCTGCACCTTCGGCTCCTGCACGAAGTCCTCGCGCGGGGCTACCTCAGTCTCGGTGCGTACGGGAGGCGGGGCGATCTCCGGAGCCGTCTGTTCCGCGACCGGCGGTTGCGTGACCGGGGCTACTTTCTTGCGGTTCGTCTTGCATGCGGGCGCAACCAGAATCACGAGCGCTGCGAGGACCGTCAGTGTGATGTTCGACATCTTCTTCATATGCATTCCACTCCCTTCACGATGATAGATCATTGGTTGGCGGTTGGCGGTTGGCAGTTGGCGGGGGAGACCGTGAGCGGCCTCCCGTTCGGCCCTGACTGCAACATCACTTGATTGCGATACTGGCTGGAACTCGCCGTCTGGCGCTCGGGGCGAGTGATCCGCATTCTGCCGCCAACCGCCAACCGTCAACTGCCAACCGATTCTCATTCCGGCTTCTTGGACCAGTCGGCCCCTTTGTTCTCACCCTCGAACGTCAACTGCAACAGGTCACGCCCGTCGGTGCGCATCCGGTAAAGCTGCCACTTTCCGCTGCGGCTGGACTGAAACGAGATCCACTCTCCGTCAGGAGACCAGGTCGGTTGCTCGTTCGAGCCCTCGCCAGCCACGATCCGGCTCTCGCCGGTGATCAGATTCGCAATGCGGATCTGAAACCGGCCATTGACTCGCGATGTGAACGCGATGCGCTCACCGTCTGGCGCCCACGTCGCGTCATCGTTCCACTCGCCCTCATGAGAGATGCGGCGGATGTTCGTGCCCTCCGCATCCATCACGTAAATCTGCGGCGATCCACTGCGTCCGGAGGTGAACGAGATCTGCCGGCCGTTGGGGCTCCACTCAGGCGTCGACTCGATGGAGCCGGTCGTGGTCAGCCGGCGCACGTTCGAGCCGTCGTCTTTGATCAGGTAAATGTCCGGGTTGCCGCTGACGGAGCCGACGAACGCGATGTCGTTGCCCACCGGGGAGAATGTGGCCGAGGTGTTGAGGGCCAGTCCGCTGTTGATGCGCAGCCGTCCGCCGCCGCGCCGGTTGACGATGTACATGTCGCTCGTGCCGCGCGCAAACGACGTATAGACCATGCGCTCATTGTCCGGCGACCAGCTTGGAAGGATCGACAGCGCGCCATGGGTGGTGATCTTGCGCTGATTCGCGCCATCCCAGTCCATCAGCCAGATCTCCCACATCCCGCTGCGGTTGGACGCGTAGACGATCTGCGAGAGAAACACACTCGGGCGGCCGTTGAGCGTCTTGACGATCTCGTTGGACAGCATGTGCGCAGTGCGAGACAACGCCGCGGCGGGAGCGCGATAACGCTTCTTCAGCTGCGACGCGCCGCTCTGATCTTCGAGCCTTGCCTCGACCACGTACTCCTGCCCCTCGACCCACACATTGAGCTGAAGGTGGAACTGCGCGGCGATCCGTTTGAGCAGCGCGGGCGTGACGGGCACGCTCGGTGGCAATGGAGCGATGGCCAGGATCCCGGAGTACGCGATGTCCCGCGTCAGCGAACCGAAGAAGCTGCGGCGAACCTCTTCCGCGTCGACTGGCCCAGGTGCAGGTGCGCCGACCGGAGTCAGCTGCGGAAACGGCACTGCGATGCGGACGACCTGCGCGGCCTGGTCGGGAGACATCGTGCTGGTGATGTCGGTCTGCGCGAGCGCAGGCAGGGAAAGCAGCAGAACCGCTGAAAGTATGAAGGTTCTCATCTGAACGTTAAATGCACTCCGAGGTAGGTGCCGGAATAGGCGAAGGGGAGGGGGTTGAGCGGCGATGCGCTGCGCACAGCGCTGAGCGCCGCGCGGTCGAACGTACTGTTGCCGCTGGCCGTCTCCACGCGCGCGTCCGTGATCGTGCCGTCGCGGAGAACGCGGTAATAGACGATCACCGTGGCGCCGGCGGCTGCTTGTGGACGGAACCAGTTGCCGCCGATCTTGCGGTGCATCCCCTGGATGTAGAGCGTGTGCGGAAAGTCTCCCCCTTCGAGACCGGTGACTCCGGATCCGCCGATTGCCACTTCCGTGGTCGTTCCTGGTTGCTGGGTGCTGGTTGTCTGCGGTGGTGTGGCAGCCGGCGCTGGTGCCGGACTCTCGGAGCCCTTCTTGATCGAGCGGCCGAACGGCGAGAGGGGCACCTTGTTCTTTTCCGGAGGCTTCGGAAATGCCGGCGTTTCCACCACCGGCCTGGCCTCCTCGATCCTGGGTTTTGGCTCCTCGAGCCTCGGCGCCTCGACCACCGGCTTCGGTGCGGCTGGTTTGTTTCCGGCCAGCGCTGGTGCGACCGCCGGCATGCTCGCGAGCTGGATGTTGACCATCGAGGCGGGCCGCGCGGAGGACGCGTTCATCGCGCCGTAGACAGCGAGGGCTCCGATTGCGGCGTGGAGGAGGAGCGAGCACAGAACTCCGAGACCGGTGCCGCTTTCCAGCGTTGCGCGCTGGGCGAGGACGTCAGCGACGCGGTCGCGCATTCTTCTCCCCCGGCCGCGTGATCATGCCCAGCTGCTCCACACCCGCCCGGTTCATCACATCGAGCACTGCGATCACACGTCCGTACGGCACACCTTCATCGGCCTCGAGCAGCGCGCGCTTGATCCTGCGGGTGCGCAGCATGGGGCCGAGGGAGAGATCGAGGTCGGTGGAGCCGACGGCGGCGCCGTCGACATAGACCGCACCCGACAGGGCGATGGTTACCCTGGCAGGGTTGTTCGAGGCGAGCTCGAAGCTCTGTCCCTCAGCTTGCGGCAACGCGACATCGAGACCTTGCGTGAGCATCGGCGCCGTGATCATGAAGATGATCAGCAGCACAAGCATGACGTCCACGAGCGGCGTGACATTGATCTCCGCCATGTCCGTGAGGTCGTCGGATTCACCTAAGCGCAGGGCCATGCTTCCAGTTGAGACGCGCGAGCCGCGTGCCAGGTCACGTGAAATTGCGTTCCGTCAGATTGAGGAACTCGAGAGTGAAGTCCTCCATCTCGCCCTTGGCCGATCGGAGGCGCTGCACGAAGTGGTTGTAGGCGAGCAGGGCCGGGATGGCAGCGAACAATCCGGCAGCGGTGTTGATCAGCGCTTCGCTGATGCCGGGCGCGACAGCCGTGATCGAAGTCGAACCGGTCGCGCCGATGTTTCCGAAGGCACCCATGATTCCCCACACGGTCCCGAACAAACCGATGAACGGGGTCGCGGCGGCGGTCGTCGCGAGGAACGGCACAAATCGCGAGAGGCGTGCAGCCTCGATGCGCGTCGCGCGAATGAGCGACCGCTCCACGCTGTCCAGCGATTTGACGATCTGCTTTCCGCCTTCGGCGTGCGCGATCTGCGCCTCGATCTCAGCGTAGCCCGCGCGGAACAGGCCGACCAGCGCCGAGTGCGCGAGGGGAGCAAGCGCGGACTGCATATCGGCGAGTCGCTTGGCTTTGCGAAAGAGGGCGACGAAGCGGCGTGAGGCGCGTTGCGAGCGGCGAAAGCGTTGCCACACCGCGGTCATGATTGCCCAGGAGGAGATCGAGAAGAAAAGGAGGATGGCCAGGACACTCTTGCCCACCCACCCGGACTGTAGAAAAGCCGTCCAGAGTTCCACGGCGCGGAGAATAGCATCGAAAACAACTCTCCCCGCCGGAGCGGGGAGAGTGAACGGGTTGCTGGAGGGAAGGGTGTTACACGCGGCCGTCATCCTTGTCGCGGAGACTGCTCTTGATCTCGGCTTCCTTGTCTTTCAGGTCGCCGTAGGTTTCCTGGAGCTTGCCTTTGACGCGGTCCTTGGTGCCTTCGGCCTGCAGAGATCGGTTATCCGTAAGATCGCCGACAGCCTGTTTCACCTTGCCCTTGATCTGATTGATCTTGCCGCCAGCCTGATTCGCGATGGCTTCTTCCTCGTCGGTACGGTTATTCTTGTTGAACATCCAGGCCTCCTTTTGGTCACTGCGAATAACTGCAATGACGATGCCCGTCATCGAGTTCGCAGTAAGCTCATCGCGGTAGGCGGGAACCAGAGTTGAAACGCGAGATACGCAGATCGTGGCGGGGGGTGGCCTCCTGCCCACTGCATACTGCATACTGCATGCTGCCTACTTGACATTCATGACCCCGTAGCTCAGCACGGATAGAGCAGCAGTTTCCTAAACTGTTGGTCGCAGGTTCGAATCCCGCCGGGGTCACCAGAATCGATCGTAAATTCAAGCTCGTCCATCACTTAGCGCTCTCTCAGGATGTGCACAGCCCTTGCAGTTTTCAGGGGTGATGAAGTCCGAAAAGACCACGCTGCTCATTGTCGACGACGACAGGGCGATCCGCGACCTGCTTGCGAAAGTTGCCCAGCGTGAGGGCTTTGAGGTCGACACCGCAAGGGACGGCGTCGAAGCGTTGGAGATGATGGAGCGCAAGGCGTACTCGCTCGCGGTCGTCGATCTGATGATGCCCCGGATGAGCGGCTATGAGCTGGTGCAGAGAATCGGCGCCCTCAATCCGAGACCGATCGTGATCGTCGCCACCGCAATGGCCAACGCCGACGTCGCTTCGCTCGACGACTCCATGGTTCGCAGCGTCATCCGAAAGCCATTCGACATCCACGCAGTCGCTGAAGCGCTCATCGAAACGGCACGGCAGATCGGGGAGACGCAGGCGCCGGAAGTTCCCTCCGCCGCCGCGACTGGCGAAGGAGCCACGATGCGCCACAGGTCCGAGCGTAAGCAGGCTTCAGGCGACGCCGAGAACTGACCCCTGGGCGACAGACTGCGCGGACTGAATTCCTGTTGACGACACACTGCGCCGCGAGTGGCAACCAGACGATCTCCCGAGGAAAGGATCCCCCTCATCCGGAGGGGAAGTGCTGCGACCTGCTGGTTGGCTCTCGCTGCAGGTTTCATTCGAGCGCCTTCTCCTCCGGCGATAAGATGGACGCGGTGACCGACGTCGATGCCGCGCGTGCATCTCTGATCCGACTCCTGCGAAGCGCGTGCTCCGGCGAGCTCGCCGCGGGCTACGCGTATCGCGGTCATTGGAAGAGCCTTCCGCTCGGATCACCGGCGCGTGATCGGATCCGAGCCATCGAGTCCGAGGAGTTGCATCACCGCGCGCTTGTCCTGGAGCTCCTCGCGTCTCTGAGCACCGGTCCGAGCCGGCCGCGGGAAGCCATCTTCTGGCTGATCGGCAAGACCATCGGCCTCCTCTGTCACCTCGGCGGTTGGTACATCCCGATGTACGGCGCCGGGCGGCTGGAGCGTTCGAACATCGTCGAATACGAGCACGCTGCACGCTTTGCCGCGGCGTGCGGACACCCGGAGATGATCGACTCACTGTTGATGATGGCCGAGGTGGAGTGGGAGCATGAGCTGTTCTTCCGGGAGCAGATCATCGGTCACCGGTTGCTGCGGATCCTGCCTCTGTGGGAAGCGCCTCCGCCGAAGGAGAGCATTCGCGGCGGACTGCGAGTCGCGAAGTCGCAGGCTCTCAACACTGGGGCTGCCTCGACTGTCGTTTGAGCCTTCGCCCCGCGGGCTTACAGAACGAGCACGCCCTCGACCATGCAGTGCCAGGAGAACTCGACGTTCGAGGCCCGCTGGCCGGCGACATCGAAGCTCCAGACAGTGATCACTGTCCCCTTTGTTCTTGCCACGAGCGTGTAGGGCGTCGGCACGGCGTCAACGAACGCGTCGGTGGTCGGTGTCACCACGACCGAAGGCTGCTGATGAGGGTCGGGTCCGGGAGCGATACAGCCAATCGCCGCGAGGTCGACCGACCACGATCCCCCGAGGTTGGTGCGGCCGTGGCCAGCAAAGACCAGCGCATGACGCCCCTCACACTCGTTTGGCAGCTGCCCCTCGACGAATCCTTCACGGGGAATCTCCCGGATCTGAGCCTCCCGTTGCTTCCATTGAATCACCCGCGATGTGGCACCCATGGATCGTCCTCCTTGCTCAATGGGAGAGCCTCGCGCCAGCGATTCTCTGCGGCCGGAAAGTGGCCTCCCGTTCGCAATGGTTATTCATTGTTGGATAACCTCACGAATCTCCGCCCGATCTCCCTCGCCACGCTCGCCCTCGGCGCCTTGCTCACGTGGCCACTCGCAGCCCAGATGGACACCGAGGGGCTGCCTCCCGAGGCGCCCCGAACGGGCACGGTCATCACCGTCGACGTCTCCACGAACCAGGCGTACCTTTTCCGCGACGGTCAGCTCGTGCGAAAATCGCCGGCGGCGACCGGCACGGACAAGGTGCTGCGCAAAGGCGCGCGAGTGTGGTGGTTTCGCACGCCACGTGGCCGTCACAGCGTGGTCCGCAAGATCGTTGATCCGGTGTGGACCAAGCCGGACTGGGCGTTCATCGAGGAAGGGAAGGCAGTGCCGGCCCCCAACTCACCGCTTCGCAAAGAGCGCGGCAAGATGGGCAAATACGCCCTCGATCTCGGCGAGCGCGTGATGATTCACGGTACGAACGATCCGAAATCCATCGGACGCCGTGCCTCTCACGGCTGCATTCGGCTGCCGAACGCGATGCTGAGCCTGCTCTGGAAAGAGGCCGAGGTCGGCACCGAGGTCTACATCTACGACAGCCAGCCCCGCTTTGCGGCCAGCGAAGGCCTCAACGACCTCGACATGGACTTCGGCGGACAGTAGGCAGTACCCAGCATGTAGGCAGGAAGCCGCCACCCGACCGTGACTGAAGGCGGCGAAAGGGAAAGGTGGCGTCCTGCCCACTGCGTCTTGCGCACTGCCTACTAGCGAGGGTGCTCGAGGCGGGCGACCACTCGCGTGAGGTCCTCGTGCGCACCTACGAGCAGCATGGTGTCGCCGACGCGGAGCGGCTCGTCGATGGGAAGCGGCGACAGCGCCCGTCCGTCGCGCAGCAGAGCCGCCACCGCCACGCCACTCTCGGTCAACGCGAGCTGTGTGATGGTCTTGTCTTCCACAGACGAATCGGGAAGTACGAGATACGTCTGTGAAGTTCCGGCCGCGAACAATGCGGAGAGACGGCGGCCATCTGTTGCACGCACTGCAGGATCGCGCAACAGGAGATATCCCTCGTCGCGCAGCAGGCGGATCTGGTTGGCGATCACATTCTGCGGAACCGCCAGGACCCTCAGCGTTCGCGTCACGATCTCCAGGGACGTTTCAAATTCTTCAGGGATGATCTCGTCTGCGCCCAGCAGTCGCAGTCGCTCCACCTCGGCCACATACCTCGTGCGGACGATGATGTGCACATCCGGATTGATCTTCCGGCAGAAACTGACGATGCGGCGGGTGCCGTCCGGGTCGGAAATGGCGACGATCACAGCGACCGCTTTCGCCAGCCCTGTCAGCTCGAGCGCGTGCGGGTCCGCAGCGTCGGCGAGAAAGGCGCGGCTTCCTGCCGTTCGCGCGGCAGTCACGCGCTGAGGATCCTCGTCGAGGACGACATGCGGAATGCTGGTCGACACGAGCACGCGTGCGACGTTCTGCCCATTGAGCCCGTAGCCGACCACGATGATGTGGCGATGCAGGGGGGGATCAGCGGGCTGTGACTCATCCTCCGCGCCCGTCTCGTGAATGCGATCGGACCAGGCCTTGCCCGCGGTGATCAGCAGTGGCGTCGCACAGAGGGTGACGACGGCCACCGCGACGAACGTCTGCTCGATGACGTCGTCGATGACTCCTGCGCTCTTCCCGGCCCGTGCGAGCAGGAAGGAGAACTCGCCGATCGGCGCGATCGCGAACGCTGCGCGGATCGACGTTCGCTGCATGGCATCCGAGATCCGGAAAGCTGGGTATGCAGCTGAGACCTTGATGACCAGCACTGCTGCAACGATGAACAGAATCAACGCGGGGTGCGCCCACACGAAGGCGGGGTTGAGGAGCATGCCGATGGACGTGAAGAACAACGCCGACAGAAAATCGCGAAACGGTCGCAGGATCCCTTCGATCTCGTGAATGAACTCGGTGTCGCCCACGACCAGCCCCGCAGCAAATGCGCCCAGGGCGGGGGAGATGCCGAGCCGCTCGGCGATGGCGATGGTGCCCACCATGAGCACGATTGCCGCTGCCGTGAAGGCCTCCCGGCCGAGACGAGCCATGACCGTGAACATCCTCGGGACCAACACCCGCGCGACGAGGATCAGCACGATCACTGCGGCAACGGCCAGCACGACGCGGGTCAGCACGGCGATCATCCCGGGCGAGCCCGTAGGGCCCGTCGCGAACGCGGGGACGAGCAACATCAACGGGATGACGGCGAGATCCTGGAAGAGCGACACACCGAGGAAGCGACGGGAGAACGGGGCCGCGACTTCGTCCCGCATCGTGAGAATGGGGAGCACGACCGCGGTGGAGCCGAGAGAGACCAGAATCCCGTAGAAGAGTCCTAGCTTCACTGAGCTGCCGAGCGTCATGGCCACAGCGGTCACGACCAGGGTCGTCAGCCCCATCTGCACAGGCCCGCCGAGAAAGGCCGTGCGACCCAGAGCCTTGATGCGGCCGAGCGGCACGTGCAGGCCGATGAAGAAGAGGATCAGGGCGACGCCGAGCTCGGCGATGACGTCGATGCGTTCGGCGTCGCGAATGAGTCCGACCGCGTGTGGGCCAATGATGATCCCCGCGATGATGTAGCTGAGCACCTCCGGAACGCGGAACCGCCGCCCGAGGAAGAGCAGCGGAAACGCGGCCATGAGGATGATCGCGATGTCGAGGAGGAGAGGCTTATCTTGCACGCAACGGCGAGCGTAACAGGGAAAAGAAAAGGGGCGAGACCAAAGTCTCGCCCCTCATTAAGCTCGCTGTGTGTGCTCAGTGTTTCTTGTCGCGCGGGGTCCGTTCGTCTTCGTTCGTGAACGGATCTTCCGGTGCCCAGAACACATGGGTGAGCTCAGCCTCATCGGGGCCGGTCTCGAGAACGAAGAGAGTCGGGCGGCCCTGGTCGTCGAATTCGACAGGCGTGCCCCACTGGTCTGCTTTATTCATGTATTCGACAACCGTGCGCGGTCGCGTGGCGTCGCTGACCATCGAGTCGAAGGGAAGCAGCGCGCCGAGGTGCGAGTACATGGACTCGAGCTGCGCATAGTCGTGCGCGTTCGGATACCTATTGCTCGGAGGTCCGTCCGGGTTGTTCGTGTAGTCCATGCAAGATCCGAGGTTGGGGTTGGTCTGGCCCTCATCCTGGTGATCCAGGCCGAAGTCGTGACCGATCTCCTGGCAGATGACCATAGCGCGCCACGCGGGCGTGTCGTACTGCGGCATATTGTAATAAGTGTCGTTGAGCTTGGTATAGCCCTTGACGATGTGGCCGCCGCTCAGCGAAATGCCGGCCAGCCCCAGCCAGCCATTCTGGCCGTACGTCGTGTTACAGACCTCAATCTTGCCCGTAGCCGAGGTGCAGCGTTTTGCCGACGAGATCGGGCCGTACGCAGATCCATACGGGCTGGCGATATAAACGGACGCGTTCCAGTCGTCTACGGCGCGGGGGAAGTACGCCGGCCACTTGCCCGAAAGGTTGTTGTGAATCGGGGGCGTGATCTGAGCGCCTGTCCGATTCCAGTGGTAGGTGCTCCAGGCGTGACCGGCGAAGACGGGGACGGCTGCGACGAGAACGAGGAGGATCAACGATAGATGGCGACGATGCATTCAAATCTCCCAGTGATCTGTAAGTGGCCAAGCTGGCCGAACCACAACCCGGCAAAAGCCGGAGCCCGACTGCAAACTTCTTGTGTCGGGCTCACGCAATGGGGGCGCCATTCGACGGCAAAAGCCTAAACGCTTGTAATCACGAGCGTTAGGGCCAACGCGGCATTTTCATGACGGATCAATTTGCATCCAGTTGCGCAGTCTTTGACCCCACGATGGGTCTAAATGTGAACAGGTGCGCTTGATCGCTCTGGATGGGTTCGAGGTTTTTCAACGCCCCTTGAACTTCGCCTTCTCCTGATCCTCGCGATCACGAACGATGGTCGAGAAGACGAGGTAGAAGCCCGCGGCACTCGCGAAAAGGTAGCCCAGGACCGCAAGCCCAGGGTAGCCGAAGATGCTGAATCGGGAAGGGACGCGCATGATCAGCGACGACGAGATCAGCAGCGCGGCGATGACGACGCCTACCGTAATCCGGTTCGCGATCTTGTGCATCCCGGAGATGAACTCTTCGGCCTGCGTGAGCTTGATGCCAAAGGAAAGGCGGCCGAGTGCGGTGAGGTCGATGATCTCGCGAGCCCGGTGCGGGAAGTCGAGCACGAGTTGGTTCAGGTCGAGCAAGGCGGGATAGAAGTTCCGTGCCGCGAATTTCTGCCTCAGCTTCTGGCTGATCAACTGCTCCGCGTAGTCGCGGATGACGAGCTGCGGGTCGTAGTCGGGATCGAGCTTCTTGGTGATGGCGTCGAGGTGGAGCAGCGTCTTGGCGAGCATGGTCAGCTCGGCCGGAGCCTTCAGCTCGTTGTTGTTGGCGATGGCGATGACGTTGAAGATGAGCTGCCCGGTGTTGATCTCCGCGGCGCTGACACCGTGTACGGCGGCGACGATCATGGAGATGTCGTGCGTGAACTTCACCGGATCGAACCGTTCCTGCGGCTCGCACATCCTCACGCAGGCATCCGCAACCTCGGTTCCGCGATTGTTCGAGATGGCCAGCAGCAGCTTGATGACCTCGTCCTGGAACTCGTGGCTGATGCGGCTGACCATCCCGAAGTCCAGCAGCACCAGTTGCGGTGTGCCCTCGACTTCGCGGACGAAAACGTTTCCGGGATGAGGATCGCTGTGCCATAGCCCATCGACGCAGATCTGTTTGAGGTAGGCCTGTGTCAACACGGCGGCGAGCGCCGCGTAGTTGCCTTCCACGAGAGCGAGGGGGGTGAGCTTCGAGACCTTCTTCCCCTTCACCAGCTCGGTGGTGAGGACGCGTGGCGAAGTGAAGTCGTGGATGACGGCGGGCACGTGGATCTGCGGAAAGGAGGCGAGGTTCGCGCTGATGATCTCGGTGTTGCGAGCCTCCTGCAGGTAATTGAGCTCGCTGTACATCACCTGCTTGGCTTGCTCGATGGCGCCGACCAGGTTCATCTTCCGGCCGATGTCGGTGCGCTTCTCGATCTCTTCCGCGATGTCGGCGAAGACTTCCAGATCCTTCCGGACCTGCTCGCGCACGTTCGGGCGCTGCACCTTGACCACCACTTCGCGCCCGTCGCGCAACGCGGCGCGATGGACCTGTCCCAGAGACGCTGCAGCGAGGGGAGTAGCGTCGAAATATTCGAATGCCTTGGAGATCCGAACGCCGAGCTCCTCTTCGACGATCTTCTCGACCTCCGCGAACGAGAACGGCTCGAGATCGTCCTGGAGCGACTCCAGAGCGAGGATGTATTCGTGAGGGACGATGTCCGGGCGGGTGGAGAGGAGCTGTCCGAACTTGACGTAGGTCGGGCCCATCTTTCCGAGCGCAGCGCTGAAGGCCTGAGCTCGGGCCCGAACATCCGGCTCGATGACTTCTTCCTCCGTTTCCGGGACGAGCAGGTCTTCGGACGTGAGCGTGAGCTTGAAGTCCTTGCGGCCGTAACGGGTGAAGAGAAGGAGCAGGTCTTTGTAGGCGCCGAGGTTGCTCGTTTTAAGCATGGCGGGCGAACTGTGCAACGGGCGCGCCTGTGCGTCCGTTGTCGGTTCTCAGTGGTCAGTTGTCTGCGCGGCCGCGCCTGGCCGCCATTGAGAACGGGCTTCGTGTGGCGCTCACTCGCTGACGCCGTCATCCAGGGCGTACCGCTCAGACAACCGAGAACAGACAACCGAGAACAGCAGCTCGCCGGGCCTATGCTAGGATTCGGGAACTTCCAGCAGCCGCTTTCAAGGAGCGTTTTCCACCATGCCCGACCACAGAACCCTCTTCACTTCGGAGTCCGTGACCGAAGGACATCCCGACAAGATTGCGGACCAGATCTCCGATGCGATTCTCGACGCTGTGCTGGCCGAGGATCCCGTAGGCCGCGTTGCGTGCGAGACGCTCGTCACGACCGGGCTGGCAATGATCTCGGGAGAGATTACGACCAAGACGTACGTCGACTTTCCGTCGATCGTCCGCAACACCATCCGTGAGATCGGCTACACGCGGGCCAAATACGGCTTCGACAGTGAGACGTGCGCGGTGATCTCGTCGATCGATCCCCAGTCGCCGGACATCGCGCAGGGCGTCGACACCGGCGGTGCGGGCGACCAGGGCCTGATGTTCGGATTCGCCGTCCGCGAGACTCCCGAGCTGATGCCACTGCCGATCATGCTGGCGCACAAGCTCGCGCGCCGCCTGACCGACGTGCGCAAGAGCAACGAGCTGGACTTCCTTCGCCCCGACGGCAAGTCGCAGGTGACCATCGAGTACGAAGGAAAGCGTCCCGTGCGTGCCGAAGCCATCGTCATCTCGACGCAGCATTCGCCGAACGTGAGCCATCGGGACCTCAGCGACGCCGTCATCGAGAAAGTGATCCGCCAGGTCGTCCCGGCAGAACTGCTCGACAAGAACACAAAGTTCCACATCAACCCGACCGGCAAGTTCGTCGTCGGCGGTCCGCAGGGCGACACCGGGCTGACCGGTCGCAAGATCATCGTCGACACGTACGGTGGCCGGGGACGTCACGGCGGCGGCGCGTTCTCAGGCAAGGACCCCACCAAGGTCGATCGCTCAGCGTGCTACATGGCCCGGTACATCGCGAAGAACATCGTCGCCTCCGGCCTGGCCGATGAGTGCGAAGTGCAGCTCGCGTACGCCATCGGCGTTGCGGATCCGGTGTCGGTGTACGTAGACACCTTCGGCACCGGCAAGATCGATCAGTCGAAGCTCGTGGACGTCGTGCGGGAGCACTTCCAGATGACCCCGCGCGGGATCATCGAGTCGCTGCAACTCCGCCGTCCGATCTTCAAGAAGACCGCGGCGTACGGCCACTTCGGCCGCACGGAGCCCGAGTTCACCTGGGAGAAGACGGACAAGGCCGAGGCGCTTGCCACGGCGGCCGGAATCGGCGCGGCGATGGCGGTCTAGGAGTCCGGTGTTGCCAAACGGTTGTCGGTTGTCAGTTGTCAGTTGTCTGTGCCAAACCGCGCTGCGCCACTGACAATCGATCGCCGGCCACTTCTGGCGATCAACGCTCGTGGCAAGACTTGCTCTCCGGTGGCCCCCCGAGAGGCGATCAGCGCGGACAACCGACAACGCTCCGCGGAGCGAGGTGTTGGCGGGATCAACGCGCCCCCTGGTCACCGCAGCGTGAACAACGTGGCGCCGGCACGTGACGTCACGTTCACTGCGTAACGATCCAAAGTTGCGGCGAGCATTTTCTGCGCGGCGGGCGACAGCGTCGTCTGCCGCTCTTCGAGTTTCCGGTCCACGCGGGTCGGCACGGCAGCCGCGATCAAAGCCACGTGCGTGATCCCATCCTTCCGCATCCGCTCACGAACCGCCTCCGGCGTCTGGAGGTTCAGATAGCGCGACAGGCGCGGCTCATCGAAGTTTCCACCGCCGCGAACGGGATGCGTGAACCAGTACGTCTCGGCAGTCCCGACAACCAGCGTACGGGACCCGCGCGGCAGCGCCTGATCGACCCACTCGATCGCCGCGAAGGACGGTCGCTGCTTGCGCAGGTACTCCACTTCACTCTGCCCGCCGGCCAGCAGGGAGAAGGCGCCGCCACGCGCCGTGAACCAGATTACGAGGAAGGTCTGGGTGACGACGCAGATCGCAATGAGGGCGGCAAACCACCGTTTGCCGAGAGCGGAGGCAGCGCTGAGCGACGGCACGATCAAATAAGGAACGAGGATCCGCGAGGACGGAGCCAGCAGGAAGAGCGCGATCGCTGCCAGTGCGCAGGCGATGGGCAATGCACCAGCCGCGAACGCGGGGAGCGCGACGATGGCCGCTCCCAGGGCTTCGTCGACGAACGCGCCCTCAAAGACGTAGTCGGCCAGAGCCACTTGCCGAAAGCCGGAAACGTGAGGAGAGTCCGCGCCGAAGAACGGCGCCACAGGATTGCCCGTGAGGATGAGATTGCGCGCGAAGAACACCAGCCCGGCGAGCACGATCCAATGGGGCCTCTTCCGCTTCAGACCCCAGGCCAGGATGGCAAAGGGAAGGAATGTGTACTTGGTCAACAGTCCTGCCGCAGTCGCCGCACTGGCAGTGCGGCCGTCGCCGCGATCGAGGGAAACGAAGAGGACGACGAAGAGTCCTGCCAGCGGCCAATCCACCAGCGACCAGCCGGCGGCGATCGCCAGTGCCGGCGTCGTCACGATGCCGGCAGTTGCGAGCCACGAGCCGGTTCTGCGGGCGATGAGAACCGTCGTCGCGATCGCCGAGAACAGGTGAAGGAAGTGCGACGCCACTCCGCCATCCGAGGCGCCGAGCATCGCCAGGAGCGGCATGCTGGCGGACTCGATCCCCATCGGAAAGTACGAATGCGACAACAGTGGCAACTCGACCGCGCGCCCCTCGAGAACCCAGGCATGCGGCACGGCCAGGTGATACGCCAGTTCATCAAGCGACGACGGGGGCGCCTGCGCCACGACGAATCCGCAGGCGAGAACCGCCAGGACAGGAAACAATGCCCACGGGTGAGAGTGCCGGCTGAGTGCATCCCGTTCGGGCGTCTTCCAGCCAGCGAGCAGGAGCAACGTTCCCACCGCTGCAGCCACGACGACGAGGGTGGCCATGATCCACATCGCCACCCTCACGGTCCCAACGAGAAAACAGAGCGTGCCGAAGAGTGGATAGCCGATCAGGAGGTCGAGTGGTGCGTCCGCCTCATCCGCGCGTCGGGCCAGCGCGCCGATGCCGACGCACGCCAGCGCCAGGCCGGCCGCGGCGAGCAGGGGCACGGCGGCGCGCAGCAACAGCATCTCCAGCAGGACGAAGCGGTCGAAGAGGGTGAGCAGCGCGAAGAGCGCGAGGACGGTGGCGAGGACGGTACGCGCTCTCACGTCAGATCGGCTCGAGCGCCGCGCGAATCTTCAACACGTCCTCGATGATGGCGCGCGCATGGTCCGGCAGAATCTGGGTCGTGCGATCGGAGAGCGCCGCCGCCGGGTTGTCATGCACTTCCATGAAGAAGCCATCCGCGCCCGCAGCCGCCGCCGCGCGAGCGAGAGGGCGCGCGAACTGCGGGGTCCCGCCGGTCTGCTTGCCCTCGCCGCCGGGACGCTGCATCGAATGAGTGATGTCGTACACCACCGGCGCACCGAGCCCGCGAACGATGGGGAAGGAGCGCATGTCGACGACGAGATTCTGATAGCCGAAAGAGGTTCCGCGCTCGGTGATGAACACCTTCGCGTTGCCGACCTCCGCGCCCTTCTCCAGGATGTTCTTCGTCTCCTCCGGCGAGAGGAACTGCCCCTTCTTCACGCCCACGGCTTTCCCGGTGCGCGCGGCAGCCGCGATCAGGTCGGTCTGGCGGCAGAGAAAAGCCGGGATCTGCAGGATGTCGACGACTGCGGCGACGGGCTCCGCCTGCCACGGCTCGTGGATATCCGTCAGGAGAGGGAGTCCGGTCTCCTCTTTCACGGCCCTGAGCACTTCCATCCCCTTCTCCAGTCCCGGTCCGCGAAACGACTCCACGGACGAGCGATTCGCCTTGTCAAAAGACGATTTGAAGACGAGGCTGATCCCCAGTTCATCGCGGAGGCGCAGCAGCGTGCGCGCCATTTTCAGCGCGTGATCGAGTCCCTCGATGACGCACGGACCGGTGATGAAGAGTGGAGGGTGATCGCCGCCGAAGGCGAGTTGCGGGGTGATCTCGATCGCGCGCGTGGACGGGGCCATGAGGCGAAGATCGTATCACCGCCACGGGCATCCGCGCCTGCCGTCCTCACGCGCCGGATGATGGCGGGCCATCTCGCTTCAACCCACGGGCACGTATGTCGAGCATGCCGCTCACGACGTCAGTGAGAGCGACCGCATTGCCCATAATCCCTGCACATCGACCTCGATTTCCAGGCGACCCCGCAATTAGAGAATGAGTCAAGAGAATGCCGGGAATGCGCAATGCCGGTCCTTCTCATTGGGCAAGTCAGGAGGAGAGAGAAATGAAGAGGGTATTGTCGTTCGCATTGGCCACTGTGGTGGTACTGACGTTGACCATCGTCCCCGCCGCACGAGCGTCGGGATCCTCGGCAGCGTCCACCGAGGTGCTGGTCGCGTTCGAGGGAATGATCGTGCACGTTCTCGGTGGAGGCGTCTCACGCGCGGTTGTCCCGCGGCTGGCTGGACATCAGATGACCATTACGCTGCCACCTTCCACGCGCACCGATGTCGAGCGGATCTTCGCGCCGCTCACGTGTCCGACGGTCTGCGATGTACCGATCGACGGTGTCGCGTTTCGTATTGCCGGTGCGGATGGGCAGCCGCCGGCCGGGTCGTTCGCTGCCAGTCCTGAGTTCACGAACATCGTGACGCGATTGTCAGAGGTGCCATCGCCGGAGAAGCCATTTGCTACAAAGGAGGACCTGATCTCGGAGATCTTCGCGGACGGTCCCGTCGCGAACGGCATCATTGCGGGATTCTTCGAACTGGCTGGCGGAGCCGGCACTACAGAAGCATTCGCGTGCGGCGCCAGGTTTGCCGGGCAGACCGCGTTCAAGGCGTTCCCTTCCATTGTGGAAGTCGTGTACTCCATGCCCGAGGGCGCCATACTCCAGGTTCGAAAGGCAGGGAGCGCGAAGTGGGACAGCATCTCCCTCAGCGGACCGGTTGTGAAGATCGCCGTAAGGAACGACATCCCGGATTCGAACATGTCGCACTTCGACATGTACACAATGCTGAGCACAAAGCGCTCGAATGGCGGATTCGTCGATCTGCCGGAGATCTCAACCGACGGGGCGCGTTGCATTTCGCCGGCCGGAGGAATTCCCGGATGCTCGAACTCGGCGTGGCCCTAGTGTGGTGTGTCGCAAATAGCCAAGCGTGCTGCAGCACGCTGAAGGCCTGCTTGCTTCGTCGCTGCTCCTCGACGATGCCACCGCATCGCCTGCGTTGCATCGCCTCGCCATCAAGCATCCAACGCGCCGCATCACGCATGACTATGTGCGACACACCACACTAAGAATTGAAATGCACGCGAGGGCCAGTTCAATGTGCGCGATGCAAGCAGGTCTGCTCTCTCTGATGATCATGGTTGCAACCGCACTGCCCGTGGATGGCAGCCCCAGGTCATGCTTCCCGCATGACAGCATTGGGAACTCGCACAATCCGCATTTACGAGCATCTGAGATTCCGCAGCGCGTGCATCAGTTCATTGCAGCACCAGTCACTCTTCGCGAGATCGGTGGCCTCGGCGCTCCCGCTATGGAGAGCGTCGAGGCCTCAGCCGACGCTCGACTGGCGGCGGTCGAAGCGGTTGATGAGACCTTCGTGCCAGTGGAGAAGGATTCGCTGATCCACAGTCACTGGCAGACGGGCCCCGACGATCCAGAGTACAGCCGCTCTTCGAGTATGTGGGCACTACGAGCGATCTCCGCACCGGGTGCGTGGCTCTATGGTCAGGGAACCAGGAGTGTGGTCGCGGCGATCGTGGACAGTGGGATTGACGAGGACCATGAAGATCTGGTGGAAAATGTATGGCGGACCGGGTCGCCATTTCGCATCGCGATCGACGGCCTGTCCATCGATTGCCAGGCGGGAGATTTCGGCTACGACGCCGTTGACGATGACTGCCGTCCTGAGGATCGCGAGCAGCATGGCACCAACGTCAGCGGCATCATCGGCGCGCGCGGCGACAACGAGATCGGCACTGTGGGTGTGAACTGGAAGGTGGCGCTGCTGCCGATCGCGATCTTCGACAGGACAAACGCGGGGTCGGCGTCTCGGGCGGCGAAGGCTTTGCGGTATTTGCGGCAGATGAAGGAATCCGGACGCGCGGATGTCCGCGTGGTGAACCTGAGCTGGGGCAGCCACGAACACTCGCGCCTTCTGGAGAACGAACTGCTCCGGCTTGCAGAACTGGGCGTCGTGATCGTGGCATCCGCAGGGAACGATGCCGGGGACAATGACGAGGTTCCTGTCTACCCGGCGGGCTACGACACGGTCAGCACGCTCATCAGCGTCGCCGCCACACGAAGCGACGGCGAGATGGCGCGCTCCAGCAATCGCGGCAAATACTCGGTCGACATCGCGGCGCCTGGAGTGGGGGTCCGGACGACCGATCCCGACAATTCCTACGACAGCCCTTTCGGCACCTCGATGGCGGCCGCCGTGGTGACCGGGGCGGTGGCACTGCTCGCGTCGCAGTGTCCTGAGCTCACCGCCGTCCAGCTGAAGCGTCTGATCCTGAACACCGCCGACCGTAGAGAAGCACTCGCGCCTCACGTGGTCGATGGGCGTTTCCTGAATCTTCTCGCGGCTGCCAACAAGTGTGCATCCATCAAGCAGCAGCGGTTAAACTGAGGCATCCGCCCTCTCCCATCAAACCGTAAAGCGCGGCGCCGCAAGATGGTGATCGCGAGCCTCGCCGCGGCCCTGGCGCTCGTGATTGCGATCGTGTGGCCGCGCACCGCTGCCTCGCTACGCGAGTGGCAACTCGTCCGGGCTGCCGCGGATGGACCCCGCCGGTCCGCAGGACGGCTGGTGGGGCTGGCGCACACTGCACTCTCCGCAAAGCGCGGTCTCCGGCGGGACGCAACCGCGACGGCACTCGACGAAGTGGCGGTTCGAGTTCTTCAGGCACGGAGGACCACACCCCACGTTCGCGGCAAGGCCGCGTTGCTGAAAGGCCGAACTTCAGAAGCCGTTGAGGCACTCCGCGTGGCCGCCGCAAAAGGAGGTCCTGAAGCGCAATCGGATCTCGCGGCCGCGCTCGTTGCAGAGGCCGAAGAGTTCGATTCTCACGGCCCGGCTCTGGATGCTGTGGTGGCGGCACGCAAGGCACTTTCCAGCAACCCTGCCCTCGCACCCGCGCACTTCAATCTTGCCCTGGCGTTACAAAGCCTCGGCCTGCTCCCCGAGGCTCGCGCTGAGTTCGTGAAGGCCGCTGCGCTCGAGCCCCGCTCCTCGTGGGCCGATGAGTCGCGGAAACGAGCCTCTGCGATTGGTGTCCCGTTGATCGATTGGCAGTCCTCAATCGATGAAAAGGTGAGGGCGGCGAGAGATCCTGCCACCCGCAAGGCGTTGATCGAGTCCAATGTCGAATCCGCCCGCCGGTTCGCGGAAGGCCCCTATCTCGTGGCTTGGGCGCGCGCGAGGATTGATGGGCGCAAGGAGGAAGCCGGCCGGCTGCTCGATCTCTTGCGGGAGATCGCAGGGGTCGTCGCTGAAACCTCGAATGATCAGTTTGTGGCCGTCGCCGTTCAAGGCATCGATCGCGCCGAGCAGCGTGGCGAATCGTTCGCGCTCGAGCTGGCCCGCGCCCTGGCGACGTACGGCGAAGGGCGCATCGCCTTTTCCGAGCGCGACTCAGCGAAGGGGCACGCCCGGATGTCGCAGGCTGGAAGCGATCTGGCCCGGCTCGGATCGCCGGTACAGTACGCGGTTCGATACTACTCAGCGGCCGCACTGTATGAAGAAATGCGCGTTGACGACGTGTTGAGAATCATTCAGTCGCTCGATCGCGAAGAGCTGGAGGCGAAGGGATACCTCAGCCTCAACGCGCAATTGGAGTGGGAACGGGGGATCTCGTATCTCGTTCGGGGCTCCTACGCAGAGGCGTTGCACGCGTTCGAGCTCGGTTACACCAGGAGCATGGCCAACGGGAATCGCGAGCAGGCGGCAATCTTTGACGGTCTGGCTGCAGAGGCGCTCGAGTATTTGGGAGAGTCGCGCGACGCATGGGCTCGCCGGGCGCGAGCGGTCGCGGCGCTTTCCTCCTTTCCGTCTGTCAACGCAGTCATGCGAAGAACGACCACGCTCACATCCGCAGCGAACCTGCAAATTGCGGCGCGAGACTTCGATCGCGCGAACGCCATTCTCGAGTACGCGGTTCCGCTGGCTGTGCGTACCGGTGACCCCGTCGTGATCGCGAACGCGTTCGCGCAGCGCGCGGCGACGCGGGCGGAGCTGCGCGACGTGCCGGGCGCGTCCTCCGACCGGGCCGCAGCGGCGCGGGCGGCGTCCGCAATTCCGGACCCGGCCGTGCGGGCCCGCATTCAGATTGACCTGGAGATCGCCAGCGGGGTCGCCAGGAGACAGTCATCACCGCAGGCGGCCATCGCACATTTCACGAGTGCCATCACCGCGCTGAGTGCAGACAGGCAGTCGGCGCTGTTGCCGCGTCTCTATTTCGAGCGTGCTCGCGCTTACGAAGCCGCTGGTGACGTCGCGCACGTTCGTCAGGACCTCCGATCGGTGCTCGAGGTCATCGAGGGATGGGAGGAGTCGACCCGGAACTCCGAACAGCGAGCAGCGATCGGGATCTGGAGTGACGCCAGCAGGAGAGATCTGATCTCGCTCGAGCTGCGGCAGAACGACGTCGGCGCCGCCTTCTCCCACGCGGATGCACGACGCACCGCAGCACCGAGGGATGCGGCATCGCCGGCGCGGCGGTCCCGCATTTCCCACATCGACGTACAGCGGGCGCTGGCTCCGAATGCCGCGATCATCGAGTTCGTCACGACGCGCAACGCTCTCGTCGTTTTCATCATCCGGCAGAACGACGTCCGCGCAGTGACTCTGCCGGCGAATGTCGCGCGGATCGCCGCGGCAGCCCGAGCGATGCGCGAGGCTGAGGACGACGAGCTGAAGCCGGCGGCCGCGGCACTTTACGCGCTGGTGATTGCCCCCATCCGGGAACGACTCGCAGGCATCACCACGCTGGCGGTGATTCCGGATCGCGAGCTGACGGGCATCTCTTTCGGCGCGCTTCATGACAGCGTGCGCGACCGGTTTCTGATCGAGGAGATCGCGGTCGTGCACAACCCTACGGCGCGCGGCGCGATCGAGTGGTCAAGGCTTTCCCAACCGGCTCGCGAACGTACCCTGCTGTCGATCGGCGCCAGCGTTTTCGATCGGAGACGGTATCCGGACGCGGCGGGGCTGTCGGCCGTCGATCGGGAGGCGGACAGCATCGCCCGCCTCTCGCCGACCGCACACCGGCTCCTCGGCTCCAACGCCACTCCTGCGGCGGTGGCGCGCGAGCTGAGTCGCGCTGCGGTCGTTCACTACGCGGGGCACATTGTCGATCGGGGAGCGGATGCGCGCCTCCTGCTCGCGCCCTTCCAGGGAAGGGCCAGCCTGACCGCGCGGGAGATCGCTGACCTTCGTCTCGACGGAACGCGTGTCGTCGTCCTCGCGGCCTGCCGAGGGTCAGGGACGACTGAGCGTCACGCCATCGTCCAGGACATGGCCAGCGGATTTCTCGCCGCGGGAGTGCAGACCGTCGTCGCGAGTGCCACGGACGTCGACGACGCCGAAGCCCCGGAAACGATGGTGCGCCTGCATCGGTTCCTGGCGGAAGGTGCCGACGTGGCGGACGCGCTGCGCAAGACTGCGCAGATGGACCGCAAGGCAGGGAAGGCGGTCCCTCTGTCGATCCGGCTGATGGTCATGGGCGGATCGCGTTCTTTGGTGCGGTGACTTTGTTCTCGGTTCTCGGTTGTCGGTTGTCTGCGACTCTTCGCACGGTGGCACCTGAATGGTGGGCAGGTCTGTCCTGCTGAGCGATTTCACAGCGAGCGCACCGAACCGAAGGGAAGAAACAGCGAGCCCAGTCCCCTCTCCCCGTCAGGCCCAGAGAACCGACAACCGACAACTGACAACATCATCAGTCGATGGCGCCACCCGATAGAGTCATCACACCTCCGCTTCTGCCTTCTGCTGCACCGCCACCGCCGCCCTGGTTGCGCCCTTCTGCACTCTGACCGCGGCCACGAAGGAGCGGAAGAGCGGATGCGGGGCGCTGGGGCGCGACTTGTACTCGGGATGAAACTGGCAGCCGAGGAACCAGGGATGGTCTTCGAGCTCGACGATCTCGACGAACTTTCCGTCCGGCGAGACGCCGGTCACGCGGAATCCGCGCTCCTCGAGCTGAGGGATGTACTCGGGGTTGGCCTCGTAGCGATGCCGATGACGCTCTTCGATGAAATCGACGCCGTACGACTGCCGCGCGATGGAGCCTTCCTTCAGGCTGCAGGGGTACTTCCCGAGGCGCATCGTGCCTCCGAGGGCGTCGACGCCGATGAGGTCGCGGAGCTTGTAGATCACCTTGTAGGGTGACTCGTCGTCGAACTCGGTGGAGTTCGCTCCTACCATCCCGGCGACGTTGCGTGCGAACTCGATCGTCGCGCATTGCATCCCCAGGCAGATGCCAAAGAACGGGACGCGTTTCTCGCGCGCAAAGCGAATCGCGCGAAGCTTTCCCTCCACGCCGCGTGATCCGAAACCGGGTCCGACCAGGATGCCGTCGACGCTGGAAAGATCGCCGTGGTACCCCTCTTCCTCGAGCGACTCGGAGTCGATGTAGACGATGCGCACCTTCACGTTGTTCGCAATTCCACCGTGTACGAGAGCTTCGTTCAGCGACTTGTAGGAATCGCCAAAGTCGACGTACTTGCCGACGAAGCCGATCCGCACCTCATCCTCCGGATGGCGCATCTTGCGGACGATCTCTTCCCACTTGGCCAGCGATCCGATCTCTTCCTGGGGCAGGTGAAGCTTGTCGAGCAGGATCTCGTCGAGGCCTTCGCGTGAGAACGCCAGAGGCACCTGATAGATGAATTCGACGTCGTACGCGGGGATGACCGACTCCTCTTCGACGTTGCAGAAGAGGCCGATCTTCTTCTTCATCTCTTCGGGGATCGTGCGCTCGGAGCGGCAGAGCAGGATGTCCGGCTGGATGCCGATCTCCCGCAACTTCTGCACCGAATGCTGCGTCGGCTTGGTCTTCAGTTCCTCCGAAGCCTTGATGTACGGGACGAGCGTCAGGTGCACGTTGATGGCGTTGCCGCGACCGGCCTCCTGGCGGAACTGGCGGATGGCCTCGAGGAAGGGGAGCGACTCGATGTCGCCGACGGTGCCGCCGATCTCGATGATCACCACGTCCACGTTGTCCGACACCTCGCGGATGCACTTTTTGATCTCGTCGGTGATGTGCGGGATGACCTGCACGGTCTTGCCGAGATAGTCGCCGCGACGCTCCTTCTCGATGACGTTCAGATAGACACGTCCGGTGGTGAAGTTGTTCTTTCGCGTCGCACGCATGGAGGTGAAGCGCTCGTAGTGGCCGAGATCGAGGTCCGCTTCCGCGCCGTCGTCGGTGACGAATACTTCGCCATGCTGGAATGGCGACATCGTGCCGGGATCCACGTTGATGTACGGATCGAACTTCTGCAACGTGACCTTGAATCCCCGTGCCTCGAGCAATGCGCCGATCGAGGCCGCGGCGATGCCCTTGCCGAGGCCAGAAACAACACCGCCGGTAACGAAGATGTATTTGGTGCTCATGAGCCCTCCGGGCGTTGTCGGTTGTCAGTTGTCGGTTGTCTGCGGGTGCACGGCTGCGTCACAGACAACCGAAAACCGGCAACTGACCTCGTCGGTTCGGTTCTGCCTGCTGATCGTCTGGGGAGAGAGAGGGGGTGCGTCGAGGGACTGCTGTGTCGTGTGAGCACGCGGCTCACGAAAAAAAGGCTCCGTTGCTACGAATGCAGTCTCTCAAGTTCGTTCTCGACGCGCGCGACATCCTCGGGCCGGTCCACTCCGAGGTGCGGCCTGGCTGTTCGCGACACGGCGATTCTAAAGCCGTGCTGCACCGCCCGCAACTGTTCCAGTGATTCGGCCTGCTCGAGAGGGGAGGGCCCGAGGGCGACGAAGCGCTCCAGGACCGCCCTGCGGTAGGCGTAGACACCGATGTGCCGGAGAGCGGCGGCGCGCGAGCCGATCGGCGCCCGCGAGAAGTAGATCGCATTGCCGATCAGGTCCATCACCACCTTGACCACGTCGCGCGAGTGATACTCCTCGTCGGTCTGGATGGGACAGGCTAGCGTGGCCATGCCGCTGGGGGTGGTCTCCAGACGTTCAATGAGCGCGTCGATCGAGGAGATGTCGATGAGGGGCTCGTCGCCCTGAACGTTGACGACGATGTCGAACCGCGCGCTCCCGTCCGCTTCGATGAGCGGCAGGGCCGCGGCGATCCGGTCGGTCCCGGTCGCATAGTCTCCCTCGGGACGGACGACGTTGCCGCCGAACTCCGTCACATGCTCAAAGATGCGGTCGTCGTCCGTCGCCACGTAGACCGCTGTCGCGCGCACAGAGGTGACCGCCCGCTCGTAGACGCGGCGAATGAGCGAGACGCCGGCGATGGGAGCCAGAGGTTTCCCGGGGAAGCGCGTCGACGCCCAGCGCGCGGGAACTACAATCACGGACCTCATGACGGCTGGCGATTCTATCAGCGCTTCCGACCGCGACCTGATCAGGCGCCTGACGATCGTGCTGTCGTTCCTCTTCATCTTCGTCGCGGGGTTCAGCGGCTTGCTCCGCGTGTACTCGCAGAAGTTCTTCGACCGCACGGGCGGCGCACGC
This sequence comes from Acidobacteriota bacterium, assembly GCA_031388865.1. Taxonomy (GTDB): domain Bacteria; phylum Acidobacteriota; class Thermoanaerobaculia; order Gp7-AA8; family Gp7-AA8; genus QHVT01. The sequence goes on from JANMSA010000032.1 coordinate 24,913, forward strand.
TGGATCTGGGCGCATCATCGACCGATGAGTGCGAACGAGCCGCTGGCGTTTTTTGCCACACGCGAGATCACCCTTCCACCCAATCGCGTCTTCACCCGCATCAATATCCTGGGCGATCCGGAGTACACGCTCCACGTCAACGGACAGGAAGTCGCGGGGCGGCTGGTCGGGGAGGAGAAGGCTCTCGATCTTTACGACGTGTCCGAACTGGTCCGGACCGGGCGCAACCGAGTCGTGGTCTCCGTGCGCGCGCCGAAAGGCATGGGGGCGCTGCTCGTCGCGATCGACATCGCACCGGAGACCGAGAACTGGGTCGTGTCTGACGAGCGGTGGAAAATCTACCGTCAGTGGGATCCGCTGCTGCTTCAGTACGACATCGCTGGACGCTGGGAGTCGCCCCTCATCGTCGGCAAGCCGCCGCTCGGACGCTGGAACTATCTCGAGATCGCCAGGCGCGACCACGCTTCGCCGCCCACTGCAGCGCTCACCCCCAGGGTCATATTCGCGACCGAGGGGCTCCTTCCCAACATCCGCACTCATGGCGGAATCGCCGTGGCGGGGACTGACCGCGCCAGGGCAACCGCGTTCGACTTTGGATTCACGAAAGGACGCGTGCGCATCTCGGTCGAGCGCAAAAGCGCGTTCAGCCGCGTCGTGCAGGTGCGCTTCGCAAATGCGCGCAATGAGCTCGCGTTCGCAGAGCGCAACCTCCGCCCGGTCGTTTTCGCCCCCGGAGAGCAGGAAGTGACCACACCGGAAGAGCACCGCTTCCGCTACGTAATGGCGTTCATGAAGGGCGGCCGGGCCGACGTGCTGGTTCGTTAACCGGCGGTTCGCCTTTGTCTGGCGCTTTCGCGGTCGTCTGCGCGGTTCGCGCTGTTCTGGGTGATCGGTTGTCGGTTTCGAGATTGGTGTTGTCGGTTGTCGGTTTTCCAACCACCCGCACACCCGCTGCTCATTCAGCCCGCCCTACAGGCACCACCTCAGTCCAATGAACCTGTGCTGCACAGGACGCCCGCCGTCGGGGGTAGGCCGTGGGGGGAATTAGGGCCTACGCATGAGCGCCTGAACCAGCAACGGGTGGGGGGCGGGAGGAAAACCGACAACCGACAAC
>JANMSA010000297.1:0-3059 GCA_031388865.1 Acidobacteriota bacterium
CCGCTGTCGCGGGCGACCGCAGGCGCGGTGGCCGGTGCCACGCGTACGGCGTCGAGAGTCCAGCGGGCCGGATCGACTTCCACCTGATGGAGAGTGGCTTCGCCGGCGGTACAGAGACTGCGTTGACGAAGGCCGGGTTCCACTTCGCGCCACCCACCATGGCAGACCGACTCCGCCGCGCCCGCACCTGAGGCGGTCTGTGAAGAATCCTCGGAGCCCTCTGTTCCCGTTGGCCGCTCACCGTCAGAACAGGCGGCCGCCAGGAGAAGAAGGATTGCGGTCGCCGCTCTCAGCATCTCCAGGCGACGACGCAACCGTCATGCCTCGATACCCGCAACGATCCTTGGGGGAGAAGCTCTAACCCGCAGATCCACCCTCTTCCTGCAGCGTTGAGTGGGGCTGGGGTCAGAGCTTCGCTGTTGTCATCCGTCAGTCGAACTGTTCCCGGCGCTCGAGGGACGATCCGGCCGTGCGTAGTTGTGGCGGGGCCGGGTCAGAGCGTTGTCGCTTCCAAACGTTCGACGCGAGCCTGCAAGTCGGCGAATGCCTGCTCCAGCCTTGCAACGCGACGATCGAGCTCACGCATACGAGAAATTGATCATCGCCTGCGTGTCGGCAAAACCATGCTCGATTGCGTGGTTCAGCTGGTCCATTTCGCGATCAACCTTCTCTTCGAGTTGCGCGACGGCCTCCGCCACGAGTCGCACTTCGTGCTCGACGACCTCCGTCGAAACGTCGAAGTGGCGGCGCGTCTCAGCGTGAGCGACGACATTCTCCTCTCGCATGCTGGCGTTCGCACGCTGCAGCGCCTCCAAGAGTCCTTTGAGCTCGTCGTCGGTCATCGCGCGGATTTTACTATTTCCTGAGAGGGCCACTGTTTGTCACGCGCTCCACTTATCTCCAAGGATTGGCCTTGTACAATCGCTACCGGCTCCCAACTTTTGCTGAGATCGTGGCAAGGTGTTGAGCCCGCTAGCTAGACCGAGACGTCCAACGAAGGACTGCGGGTCTTTGAGGTTGCGGCATTGATCAAGAAAATCATTCGCGTTGAGAACGTCGGCAACTTTGTGAACTGCAAGGCCGTTGGCGACGTTGAGTTCCGTCAGGTCACGCTCGTGCTTGGAGAAAATGCGAGAGGCAAGAGCACGCTTGCGGCCATTCTCCGGTTACTTTCCACGAGGGAACCTCAGCACGTTCTAGGGCGCCGGTGTCTCGGCTCGGCGGGAGAGAGCGCCGTCGAGATCCTTCTCGACAGCGGAGTGGCGAAGTTCGCAGAAAAGGCGTGGTCGCAAACCTATCCGCAGATCGTGGTGTTCGATCAGGCCTTTGTTCACGACAACGTGTACGCCGGTGACTTCGTTGACCATGAGCACAAGAAGAACCTCCTCGGAGTGATCGTTGGATCCGACGGCGTGAAGCTGGCACAGCGTGTCGAGGCTCTCGACAGCCAGGCGCGGGAGCAGACCAGAGCCATCTCAGAGCAAAGAGCGGCGATCGAGAGACGGCTCCCGTCGGCATGGCGAGCCGAGGCCTTCCTCAAACTCCAACCCGATCCTGACATTGACGGCAAGATCGAGCTGCAGCAACAGGAAGTGTCCCGGCTTGAACGCGCCGTGATCGGCCGTATCACGGTTCTCGTGGCCACTCATGTAATTGCTCTCGAGTTTGACGACTTCGCGTCGCGAATCCTGCAGCAGATCGACAACCTGCACCAGCAGAACACTAAACTCCGCGCCGCGCGCGACCTCCTCCTCCCGCGCCTCATGAGCGGAGAGATCGCGGTATGACTGGTCACAAGAAGGTCATCATCATTGCCGGGCCGAATGGCGCCGGGAAGACCACCTTCGCGCGCGAGTTCCTTCCGTTTGAGGCCGGGCTTCCGCTGTTCGTGAATGCAGATCTCATCGCCGCGGGACTTTCTCCCTTCGATCCTGGTGCCGCGGCGATTCGCGCAGGCCGGCTGATGCTGACCGAGATCGACCGCCACGCCGCCGACGGCCGGAGCTTCGCGTTCGAGACGACGCTGGCGGGGCACACCTATCTCCGTCGCATCGACGCCTGGCGCGGGAACGGGTTTGCCGTCGAGTTGATCTTTCTCGCACTCGCTTCCACCGAGGAGGCCATTGCGCGGGTGGCGATGCGCGTCCGGCAGGGGGGACATGACGTTCCTCCGGAAGTCATCCGCAGGCGCTTTGCCGCAGGTATGCGAAACTTCCTCGGGGTCTCCCGGCAGCGCGTCGATTTCTGGCAGTGGTACGACAACAGCGGCGCGCGTCCGCAACTGATCGAGGAAGGAGCGAACGGATGAGCGATCTGCAGTCGAAGCTGCCGAATGCTGACATGCAGGCAGCACCGCACGCCCTCCTCCGCGCGGCGCGCCGCGCACGCGAGATTGCCCGGCAGACCAACACCGCCATCGTCATCGTCCGCGACGGCGTGCTCATGGAAGAGCGCGTCGCAGACAGCGACGAAGAGAGTCAGGCGCCCCATCGTGATGTGATCCACGACCGCTGAGTGACCGGATGGCGCTGACCTAGATCAACAGCAAGACCGGCTCGTCCGGAAGACGTTCGCCGATCACCTCCACGACACCCTCGGCTGGGAAAACGTCTACGCGTACAACACGGAGACATTCGGACCGAGCGGCACGCTCGGTCGCGACTTGGAGCAGGACGCCGTTCTGAAACGGGAGCTGCGCAGCGCCCTGGAGCGTCTCAACCCGACGATGCCCCCTGCCTCATGGGAGCAGGCCATCGAGAAGCTGACCCGCGGCGATCTCTCGCGCTCACTTATCCAGCACAACCGCGACTTCTACACGTACATGCGCGAAGGAGTGCCCGTCGACTGGCGCGACGACGCCGGCCAGATCGTTTATGCCCGGGCGCGCGTGCTCGACTTCCCTGACATGGCGAATAATCGATTTCTCGCGGTGCGCGAGCTGAAGATCCAGGGCGTGCGCGTGCCGCACTACAACCGCCGCGCCGACCTCGTGTGCTTCATCAACGGCCTACCGTTGGTCTTCATTGAACTCAAGGCGGTCTACCTGAACATGCGGGCGG
>JANMSA010000038.1:0-2331 GCA_031388865.1 Acidobacteriota bacterium
GCCGTGGAAGTGGTGATGACACGCGGTCGCAGCCGGGACGAGTCTGGTGAATGGCACGGGAGCGACCCCTCCCGATCCCCTTCGGCTTCGCTCAGGGCAGGCTCCGGCGGATGAGGGGTCGCTCCCGTGCCATTCACCAGACTCGTCCCGGCTGCGACCGCGTGTCATCACCACTTCCACGGCAGTCGCCTGCCGTTGGACCGCTCGGGATGACAACCCGTTGTGTCGTCGTCAACTCGCCACTGGCGCCCGCGCCGTTCCTCACGCTCTTGATGACGGCAGCGGTGCCGGGACAGACGCATGATCACACTCGACGGAGCTTCGCTCACGATTGAGCAGCTCGTGCAGATCGCTCGCGAAGGGGCTCCCGTCGAGCGCGATCCTGCGACGGATGAGCCGGTCGCGCGCAGCGAGAGACTGATCGCGCAGGTGGTCGAGAACTATCGCCTGGCGTACGCGGAGAAGCGCGCCGCGCCGACCGAGTATGGCGTCACGACGGGCTTCGGCGAGTTCAAGGACAAACCGATCGCTCCCGCAGATCTCGAGCAGCTGCAGCGCAATCTCCTGCTCTCTCACTCCGTCGGCGTGGGCGAGAACTCCGATCGCGACGACCTCTCCAATTACTACCCGCCGGAAGTCGTGCGCGGCGCACTCGCAACCCGGCTGAACGCGTTCCTGCGCTGCCACTCCGGCGTGCGCAGCCGGCTCGTCGACATCGTGCAGGCCATGCTCAATCACGGCGTCATTCCACTGGTGCCGCTCCGCGGCTCGGTTGGCGCGAGCGGCGATCTCTGCCCCCTCTCGCACCTCTTCGTCACGCTCCTCGGCGAAGGACGGTTCTACACGCTCGCGGACAGGACTCTGCGCCCAGCCACGGCGTTGCCCGAACTGCTGGGGTTCACGGCCGAGGAGATGAAGCCGATGTTCAAGGAAGGACTGGGGCTCGTCAATGGTGCGAACTTCTCAGCGGCGATGCTTGCTCTCGCAGTGCATGACGCGGAGATCCTCGCGAACACCGCGGACTCCGCGGCGGCGCTGTCGCTGGAGGCACTGGCCGGGTGCACGCGTGCGCTCGACGAGAAAGTGCACGAAGAGCGCGGCCACCCGGGCCAGATCGAATCCGCAAAACACATCCGCGAGCAACTGATCGGGTCACGACTCGTCGAGCGGGCGGGCGCGGTGCAGGATGCGTATTCGCTGCGCTGCGCGCCACAGGTGCATGGAGCGACGCGCGACACTCTCCGCTTCGTGCGCTCCATCGCCGAGAAGGAGATCAACGCGGCCACCGACAATCCACTCTTCTTCGAGGAGGGCCAGCCCTTCGACCTGCAGTTCCGTGCGAACTGGCCGGAGTGGTATCACGGGGAAACGCGACTGGCCTACTCCGCGGGCAACTTCCACGGCCAGCCTCTCGCGCTGGGCGCCGACTTCCTCACCATCGCCGCCGCGGAGCTCGCGAACATCTCGGAGCGGCGCACGCAGCTGATGCTCGACGGCCACCACAATCGCGGCCTTCCCCCGAACCTCACCACGCGCCCGGGTGTGAACTCGGGACTGATGATTCTGCAGTACACCGCGGCATCGATCGTGTCCGAGAACAAGGTTCTGTCCCATCCCGCCTCGGTGGATTCGATCCCCACGGGTGCCAACGCGGAAGACCACGTGTCGATGTCGACGCATGCGGCGCGCAAGCTGCGGACCGTATTGTCGAACGTCCGCTCGGTCCTGGCCATCGAGCTGCTCACCGCCGCGCAGGCTGTCGAGTGGCGCGCCGTCTTCAACTACGACCCGAACCAGCCTGCGCCGCGACTCCTGGAGATCGAGCATGCCGAAGCGCAAGCGCGCCAGTTCGAGGAAGCCGTCCGCGACAAGTCTTCCAACATCGCCACCCAGCTGGGGCGAGGATCCCGCGAGCTCTATCTGAGAGTACGCGAGGTCGCCCGGCCGGTGTTCTACGACCGGCCTCTGGACGACGACATTCGAGCGGTGAGACTGCTCATCAACCCGGTGGGGTGAGTTCTATAGGGAGCCAGCTCTCAGCTCTCAGCTCTCAGCTCTCAGCAGAGGAGTCTGAAACGATGACGCGGAATCGGCGGTCGGCTTGTTGGCGGTTGGCGGGAGCGAGTGGGCGGTATGCAGTAGGCAGTACGCAGGAGCAGAAGCAAAGGCGGCAGCGAGGAAGCGCACGGGCGACCTCGCCGGGGATTCCTGCCCCCGCTCTGCTCCCGTTCCTGCTCCTGCCGACTGCCTAACGCCGACTGCCCACTACGCACCGCCAACCGCCAACCGAGACAACCATGCTAACCTCGCTCTCCCACCTGTTTCCGTGTC
>JANMSA010000343.1:0-7612 GCA_031388865.1 Acidobacteriota bacterium
GAGTCGAGGACGCGCCTCGCGGCCTGGACTTCGTCTTCGCCCTTTGGCTTCTTGCTTGACGGCTTACGCATACGTACAGCGTAACGCCGAAGGGCCGTGAAGTCATCCGGGCGGCTGTTACATCTTGCGGTTCAAACTAGACCACTACCGCCTTTCGCCTCATTACCGCTAACTTACGCTTGACTTCCGCCCTGTTACCGCCTACATTGATCTTCAAGAGGCGGTAATGAGATATCTGACGGAGCGGCAGCGGGACATCTTGAACTTCATCCGGGCCTTCCAGAAGGAGCGTGGGATGGCACCCACGCACCGGGAGATCTGCGATCACTTCGGGTTTTCGTCGTACGGCACCGTCTACAAGCACCTCTCGCTCCTGCAGAAGAAGGGACTGATCCGCCGCGACTGGAACCAGAAGCGCGGCGTGGAGGTCGTGGACGATGTTGCGAGCGAGCCGGGGTCTCTGCCCGAGACCACGAAGGGAAGCGATTCGCGTCGTGATGAGCGCTCATCAGCGCGCGAGTTGCCTCTCTTCGGATACATCGCTGCAGGCCGTCCACTGGATGTGGATGTGTCGAACGAGACCATCACCGTTCCCGAACACCTGACCTCGCGTGGTGAGAACTACGTGTTGAAGGTGCGAGGAGACTCGATGGTCGATGACGGCATCCTGGACGGGGACCTGGTGATCATCGTGCGCAAGCAGGTTGCGGACAACGGCGAGATGGTCGTGGCGAACGTCAATGGCGAAGTAACGCTCAAACGTCTCTACAAAGAAGGTGAGCGAGTCCGCCTGCAGCCGGCGAACTCGATGATGAGCCCCATCTACGCTGCCGCCCGCGATGTCGCGGTGCAGGGTGTGGTCGTAGGTTTGATGCGTCGATTTTGATGCGTCGATTCTGGATGCGTAGTTCTGATCGATACAACCTTGAGGTGAAGCTATGGATCTCGTACTGAAACTCCGCGAAATTCGCCGTCTCCGCGGTCTGAGCCAGAAGGATGTGGCGCAGCTTTCCGGAGTGGGCGAAAAAACGATCAGCTCCTTCGAGACTGGTCAGCGAATTGGTTCTCTGAAGCTCGACCAGCTCAAGCGGCTGCTCGGCGTGTACGGCCTCAGCGAGGCCGAGTTCTTCGGCTGCTCGGTGGAACGTCAGATCGCGCCGTGGGAGCTGGACGACGAAGAAAACGCCTCCCAGCGACTCGTCGATGACCTTCGCGGGCTGCCGAAGCCGGTGCAGAAGGCGATGCTCGGGAAGTTCCAGCTGATGCTGGAGACGGCTTCCGAGGTGAACACCATCCGCGACAAGCGCCCCGCCTATGTGCGCGACAACCCTGAGTGGCACATGTTGACCTCCCGGAACTGACGCTCGATGAGGGCTGCGAGTCCCCGCCCACCAGGGCGGGACTCCAGCCCTTCGGGCTCGCACGGCCTGCTTCGTCTTCGGTTTGATTCTTTTTCAAATAGTTGCAGGCCGGCCGGCTCCGCTCAAGTGTGCCGCGCGAGCGCCTGCTCGATGGTGCGGGTCTCAAAGAGGAACCCTTCCGCTTCCGCGCGACGCGGCACCACACGCTGGCCGCCGAGGAGCATCTCATCAGCCATCTGGCCAAAGGCCAGCCGCAACGCGAAAGCGGGAACCGGTACAAACGCGGGACGGTGCAGGGCACGTCCAAGAGCGCGAGTGAAGTCGCGATTGCGCACCGGTTCCGGGGCCGTCGCGTTGTAAACGCCCCGAACATCCGCACGATCGATGGCCCACTCGATCATCCGGACGGCGTCATCGCGATCGATCCACGACATCCATTGCCGTCCGCTTCCGATCGGACCACCCGCGCCGAGCTTGAAGGGCAGCAGCATCTTCTCCAGCGCGCCGCCGTCCGCGGCCAGCACCACGCCGAAGCGCAGGAGCACCAGCCGTGCGAGCGGCTCTGCCCCCTGTGCAGCCGCTTCCCAGTTTCGCACAAGCTCCGCGAGAAACCCGGGCCCCGGGGAGCCGGTCTCGTCCAGCTCTTCGTCTCCGCCCACTCCGTACAAGCCGACGGCGGAGGCATTGATGAGCGTGCGCGCACGCGGTGGCGCCTTGCGCAAAGCCTCGACGATGGCATTCGTCGCGTCGAGCCGGCTGGAGACGAGCTGCTTCTTCCGCTCCTCCGTCCAGCGGCCCTGGCCGACGTTCTCGCCAGCGAGGTTCACGATCGCATCCGCGCTCTCGACCTCCTGCGTCCACGCACCCTGCGTACGTCCGTCCCACAGCACTCCGCGGCCCACACGGACTCTCGCGGGACTGCGACTGAGTACGTCCACGCGTTCCCCTCGAGCCAGAAGCCGTCGAACGAGCGCCTCGCCAAGAAACCCGGAGCCGCCGGCAATCACGATTCTCATGAAGTGATTAAAACACCACCGCCGGCCTTCGCGGGCCGGCGGTGGGGTTCAGGGGTAGGGAAAATGGGTAGGAGATGACTGCGTGTTCTCGCTGATCCGTTCCGTTCGTTCATCTATTCAGACGAAGAGATCGGGAAAAGGTTTCGGGCGATCCGCGGGGCGGAGGCTCATAGGTTCACAGGCTCACAGGCTCATAGGTCCTTTGGCCCTGCTCGTAGGGCTCAGCCCGGCACAGCCGCCAGCTCTGAACGTTGGGTCAGGTCCTCCGCCAGCCTGGTCGCCTGTGGCCTGTTCTGCTGCGTGAGACCCCTGGTCAGAAGCGACTCTATGAGACTCAACACTGTGAGACTGTGAGCCTGTGAACCTGTGAGACTGGCCGTAAGCGGCTACCCGATTCGTGACCGGACCGCCACCCGGCGCGGATCCGTAGCAGTCCCCTTCTGCAATCCGGCGAAGGCGATCATCGCGGCGTTGTCTGTGCAATAGCGCTTCTCCGGCACACGTACGACGAGGCCTCGTTGTACACCCCATGCGAGGATGCGCTCACGGAGCACACCATTCGCCGCGACACCCCCCGCCATGGCCACCTCCGCCGGCTTCGGGTCGTCCAACCTTCGCCACACGCTCTCGAGACGATCAAAAAGCTGCGCGAACAGCGCATCCTGAAACGTAGCGCAGAAGTCGGCCATCGACGAGGGATCGCCACCTGCGCGAATGTCGTGCTCGCGCGCCAGCCGGATCGCGCCGGCCTTGATGCCACTGTAGGAAAAGTCCAGCGAGGCTTCCTTGAACTGAGGCACGGGAAACGGGAACCGCTTCGGGTTGGCAGTTCCCTCACGGGCGTGTTTCTCGATCTCCGGTCCTCCGGGATATGGCAGCCCGATGAACTTCGCCACCTTGTCGAATGTCTCGCCGATCGCATCATCGCGCGTGCGGTTGATCTGCAGCACATCCGGGCCGCGCACATCGTAGAGCGCGGAATGCCCGCCCGAGATCACCAGTGACAGGAATCGCGCAGGCAGCGGAGTCGCCGCTCCCTCCCGCTGCAGGTAGGGCGAGTAGATGTGTCCTTCCAGATGATTGACCGGCAGCAGAGGGATCCCCAGCCCGTAGGCCAGCCCCTGCGCACCGGCCACGCCGACCAGCAGCGCGCCGATGAGCCCCGGCGCAGCGGTGACCGCGATGGAGTCGACCTGCGACCAGTGGACCTCAGCCGCTTCGAGAGCCTGTTCCACCAGCGGAAAGAGATGTTGCAGGTGTTCCCGGGAAGCGATCTCCGGCACGACCCCTCCAAAGGGCTGATGCCGCTCGATCTGCGAGGCGATCAGACTCACACGCACCGTCCCGTCGCGCTCCAGGAGAGCGACGGCGGTTTCATCGCAGGAGGTCTCGATGCCGAGGATCATCGCGGAATGCTAAAACAATAGGCATCGATGCGAATTGAAAATTGAGAACGTCCTCCCAGCCGGGAACCACAACCGTCGCCGATTCCGGCCGGGAGGTGATTTCCGCGCTGATATCATGCGCGCCCGCTGTCACCCTGCCCATGAAAGAAGAACTCGCTACCCGCTACGACCCCGCCGCCTTCGAGCAGCGCATCTACGCTTCGTGGGAGGCCGGGGGATACTTCACGCCGATCGCCGACCGGGAACGCCCCAAGTTCTCGATCGTCATTCCGCCCCCCAACGTCACTGGCCGTCTGCATATCGGCCACGCTCTCGTGAACACGCTTCAGGACATCATGGTTCGCTGGAAGCGCATGTCCGGGTTCAACACGCTCTGGGTCCCGGGCACCGACCACGCCGGCATCGCCACGCAGATGGTCGTCGAGAAGCAGCTTGCGAAGGAAGGGCTCTCCCGCTTCGACCTCGGCCGGGAGAAATTCGTCGAGCGGATCTGGCAGTGGAAAGAGCAACACTCTTCGGAGATCAAGGACCAGCTCACGCGGCTCGGGGCCTCGTGCGACTGGTCCCGCGAGCGGTTCACGCTCGACGAGGGACTCTCGCGCGCTGTGCGCTACGTCTTCGTCAAGCTGTACGACGATGGCCTCATCTACCGAGGCATCGCCATGGTGAACTGGTGCCCGCGCTGCCTCACCGCGATCTCCGACGTCGAGGTGGAGTTCCGCGAGCGCAACGGCAAGCTCGTTCACGTCGCCTATGCAATCGAAGGATCCGACCGGCGCATCACCATCGCTACGACGCGTCCCGAGACCATGCTCGGCGACACCGGCATCGCCGTGCACCCCGATGACGAGCGCTACAAGGACCTGATCGGCAAGCGCGCGATTCTGCCGATCGCCAACCGCGCCATTCCGATCATTGCCGACGCGATCCTGGTCGACCCCGCCTTCGGGACTGGCGCGGTCAAAGTCACGCCGTCGCATGACAAGAACGACTACGAGACCGGCAAGCGCCACGACCTGCCGCAACTGCAGGTCATCGGTGACGACGGCCGCATGACGGCCGCTGCGGGTGCCGGCTACGATGGACTCGATCGCTTCGAAGCGCGCAGGAAAGTCCTCGAACAGCTGCAGGAACAGGGCTTCCTGGTGAAGGTGGAAGATCACCTCCACAACGTGGGCGTGCATGGCAAGTGCGACACGGACATCGAGCCGATGGTGTCGCTGCAATGGTTCGTCAAGATCGGGCCGCTCGCGAAGCCTGCCATCGACGCCGTACGCAGCGGGGCCATCACCATCACGCCGCAGAGCTGGGAGGCGACGTACTTCAACTGGATGGAGAACATCCACGACTGGACGATCTCGCGCCAGCTCTGGTGGGGCCACCGCATCCCCGCCTTCCATTGCGCGAACAGTCACACCACCGTATCGATGGACGACCTCACCGCCTGTCCTCAGTGCAGCGCGCCCGTCTCGCAGGAAACGGACGTCCTGGACACCTGGTTCTCGTCCGGACTGTGGCCATTCTCCACGCTCGGCTGGCCCGACAAGACTGCCGACTACGACGTTTTCTATCCCACGGACACGCTCATCACCGGCTTCGACATTCTCTTCTTCTGGGTGGCGAGAATGATCATGATGGGCCTGCGCTTCACCGGGCAGCCTCCGTTCAAGCAGGTGTTCCTGAACGGCCTGGTGCGCGACGAACAGGGGCGCAAGATGTCCAAGACGATCGGCAACGTGATCGATCCCCTGGACGTGGTAAACGAAGTCGGCGCCGACGCACTGCGCTTCACCCTTGCCGTCGCCACGTCGGGACGCGACATTCCGCTGGGCCAGTCCAGGATTGCTGGCTACTCCGCCTTCGTGAACAAGATCTGGAACGCATCACGCTTCGCGCTGATGCACATCGATACCGAACTGCGGCACGCCGAGCCGATCGACCGCGACCAGCTGCGAACCGTCGAGCGCTGGATTCTGTCGCGTCTGAACAGCGTCACCGCGGAGGTGAACAAGCAGCTCTCGGTCTTCCGCTTCGATGAAGCGGCGAGCGCGGTGTATCAGTTCTTCTGGCACGAGTTCTGTGACTGGTACATCGAGATGGCCAAGCCGGTGCTACTGGGCCGCCACGGCACCGACGAGAACCGCAAGCTCGCCAGGCGTGTGCTGCTGGAGGTGCTGGACCGCTCGCTTCGCCTGCTCCATCCGTTCATGCCCTTCATCACGGAAGAGATCTGGCAGAAGCTGGGCGGCGTGGAACCGTCGATCATGATTGCTCCGTATCCGATCGCCGAAGACGTGCTCGAGGATCCGGAGGCGGAGCGTCTGGTGAGCGCCGTCAAGGCGATCATCACCACCATCCGCAACGAGCGCGCAGAACGCGGGTTCACCCCCAAGGATCGTTTCCGTCTTACGGTGCGCGGCAACGGAAAGCGGGACTCGAACTTCTTCCGGGAGAACGCCTACCTGCTCATGGAGCTGGCGCGGTTGACCGAGGTAGCCGTGGAAGTCGAGGCGCCCCCGGGCGCTCATCACGACATCGTGGAGGGCTTCGACATCGCCATCGAGTTCCCGGAGAAGCAGATCTCGCAGGAGCAGCTCGACCGCGTGCGCCGCGAGATCGAAAAAAGCGAGAAAGAGCTCGCCGGTCTCGACGCCAAGCTGGCCAACGATCAGTTCACGAGCAACGCACCCGCGCAGATCGTCGCCGGCGCACAGGCCAGGCAGGCGGAGCTGCGTGCCAGGCTGGAGAAGCTGCTGCAGAACCAGTAAACGAGTCTTCGAGTCTTCGAGTCTTCGAGTCTACGAGTGATCGAGTCTTCGAGTGGATGAACCCCTTGAAGACTCGTAGACTCGTAGACTCGTAGACTAAGCCCAATGATCGACACCTCCCTCGTCAAACAGCTGCACGTGATCGAGTCCATCGCGGTCATCCCCCGCGTGGCGTCGACGAATCTCATCGCGCGGCGAATCGTCGCGGAGTGCATCGAGAACGAGCTTTCACTCCCGCAGGCCATGATCATCGCGGGCGAGCAGACCGCGGGACGAGGACGCAACGATCGGCGATGGTCGTCGCCGGCCGGGAAGGGGATTTACGCGACGACGCTCGTCAGCCGGCCGAAGGAAGAGCTGCAGATCGTGCCGCTGGCGATGGCGAACATCGTTGCCGGCTATCTGCGTGCGGCGTTCGGTATCGATGCACGCATCAAGTGGCCGAACGACGTGCTCGCCGGCGGACGGAAGATCGCCGGCATTCTCATCGAGGGACGCCTGCATGAAGACCACGTCTACCTCATCATCGGGACCGGCGTGAACGTGGAGCCGGTGGAGGACGACACCCGTCCCAATGCAGTGGCCATCAGTGAAGTGGCCCAGCACGGCTTTGACGGCATCGACAGCGCCATCAGCACCTTCATCGAGTATGTCGACGAGCAGCTTTCTCGCCCCTTCCACCGGGACGACGTTCTCGCGCGATGGCGCGAGCTCTCCGTGCACAAACCCGGCGACCGCATTCATTGCGTGCTCGGCGAGCGCACCATCAGTGGCACCTGGTCGCACATCGACGAGCACGGTCGCGCGGTGCTGGACGCGGAAGACGGAGTGCTTGCTGTCAGTGCGGGCGACCTCTTTCTCGCCTAGGCCGGCACGGCCGGCAAACGCTTCTCGGGGGACGAGCGTCGCGGTGGCGCGACCAGCGCCGCCGGCGTGCCGCCTTAGGTCGTGGCCGCTGGAGGCGGCCCGTAGGGTAGCCGGTGGTGCGCGCGAAGCGAGCGACCACCGGTCCGCAACCCCAGTAGTGAAGTCGACCCCGGCAGGGGTCGCGGAGAACTGGC
>JANMSA010000365.1:0-1514 GCA_031388865.1 Acidobacteriota bacterium
GATCCGCCTGAGCGTTGGATTGGAGCACGTCGACGACATCTGGGACGACCTCGACCAGGCTCTCATCCACGTGCCAAGCTCCTATCTTGTCAAGCCACCTGACTGAGAGCTGCGGCGCCGGCCTCGAGACGACGGAACACTGACCGGACGAGCTGACGCTTCAGAGCCCGGATCCCTTCGCGACCGGACTTGTTCTCGGCCGCCTTCCGGGCAAGGAACTCCCGAGCCGGTGGGTACCGCACGGCCTGCACCATGGCGATCGTGTGGAACGCTCGGTTCAGCTGTCGGTTGCCGCCGCGGTTGAGGCGCATCCGCTGCGTCTGGCCCGAGCTCGCCGGGATGGGCGCGACGCCGGCGAGCATCGCGAAGGCATCGATCGAGTGAAAGCGGCGGACGTCACCAGCCTCGGCGATCAGCTTGGCGGCGGTGTGCAGCCCGACGCCGTGCATCTCGAGGAGCGGATGCGGACCGACGAGCTCGCGGATCTGGACCTCGAGGGCGCGTGCCTCTCGATCGAGCAGGCGCAGCTTCGCCAGGCGGCGCCGAGCGATTTGAACCTGAATGCCTTCGTGACCCCGAAGCAGCAGCCCTGCCCGCTGGCGGTTGCGCAGGGACACGAGGTTCGCAACCGAGGCGCTGTATCCGGGCACGAGGATCACCAGATCAGCATGCAGCCGGTTTCGGATCCGGACGGCTTCGGTGACGGCGTCCTCCCGCGCCTGCACCAGGTTCCGGATGTCCACGGTCCGATCAGGGAGACGGACCGGCGGCAGCGAGCGTTCACGAGCGGCGATCCGGGCGATCGCGAGCGCGTCACCGGGATCGCTCTTGCCGGGCAGGCGCGTCCGGCCGCGCTCCCGGTACGTCAGCTGCGGTGGCACCTCGCGCACGGTCGCGCCAGCGGCCAGCAGGAACCGCGCCGCCGCGGCGCCGTATCGCGAGCTGCCCTCGATGCCGATTGTGGCGCCGCCTGCCGCGGCCCGGACCCACTCCAGGAGCGCCTCGTGCGCTCCTCGGTCGTTCGCGAAGGTCCGCTCCGCGACTGGGTTCCCGAGCTCGTCGACCACGCAGGCAGCGAGGCTGTCCTTGTGCGTATCGATACCCACGGCCACCATTTCTGCACCTCCACGCCACGAGTACGATGGTGCGGGCCGGCACGGGCAGATGTGCGTTGAGTCAAAGCCACGCTCCTATGAAGCCACGGCCGGTCCGCCGATCACGAAGGCAGGGGCACTTGTCACGAAAGCCAACGATGCGGCCGTCACACTGCGAGCCACCCACCCTCGGACCGAACCTTCCCACGCTGGGAAAGTCCGGGCGAGCCTGACGCACATCACGCTGACTGAGCTACGGATGACTAACTGGCGATGAGCAACTGGATTCGCGCCGATGGTGGCGGTCAATGGCATCGATATCGCGAGGCCGACAACCCCGACGTATGGGACGACGGGATTACGTGCGCATGCGGCGACTACATCACGACGAGCGGGCCTTGGATTGTGCCGACAGATGAG
>JANMSA010000398.1:0-4639 GCA_031388865.1 Acidobacteriota bacterium
GCCGCGGTACCGGCTGCTGGAGAAGCTCTACACCCTGGCGATCCCGGTTGCGCCGGCGGCGACGGAACATCTTCCGCGCAGACAACGCGAGAGGCCCCATGGCGTCAGCCAGTCCGAAACTCCCGGACAACCGACAACCGACAACCGACAACAGAATCATGGGCCCGCCGGTGATCTCCTCCGCCAGTTCGCCCCCACCCGGAACCTTTTTCCGGCAGACGATCCCGAGGGCGAGATCGTCGCCGTCGATGGCGCGGTCGCCGCACTCAACGATCAACGCGCGTACAAACAAACCGTCATCGACGGTTACACGCGCGCGCTCGCGATCGCGCGCCCGATCTACAACCTCGTCAGCCGCATCAAGCTCCCGAAGCCGGGCCGGGCGCTGAACCACGCCTGCGTGACGCACTTCTGCGCGTCGACGGACGCCGCCGCCTCGGATCTCATCGGAGCGCTCCAGAGCACTGCCGCCGCGCGAGGACTCGATCACATTCTTCTCGGCTTCACGGAGAGCGATCCGTTTCTCATCGTGGCACGACGCTTCAAGCCCGTCGAATACGTGAGCTGCATCTACACCGTTGCGTGGGATGCTCAGGACGACCTCCATGACCGACTCGACTCCCGGCCTCGCGCCCTGGACATCGCCGCACTCTGACGTCGTGCCGCGGCGCGCGCTGTCGCGGCGCGATCGCGACGCCATGTTCGCGCTCTACACGCGCTACTTCGAGACCCGTGATCGGATGGTCTTCGAGCGCGACCTCGCGGAGAAGGAGTGGGTGATCCTGCTCCGCGACGACGACGGCGTCATCGACGGCTTCTCCACCCTGATGTCGATGAACGTCAGCGGCGCGACGGTGTTCTTCTCTGGAGACACCATCGTCGATCGTGGACGCTGGGGCACCTTGGACCTGCCGCGGCTGTGGGCGCGTCACGTCTTCGCTGCGGCGGACTCGAATACGTACTGGTTCCTCATCAGCAGCGGCTTCCGCACGTACCGCTATCTGCCGCTCTTCTTCCGCGACTTTCACCCGCGCCTCGGCGGCGACGCGAGCATGAAGCCGCTGCTCGACACGATCGCCGTCGCGAAGTTCGGCGACGCCTACGATCCGCGCAGCGGCGTCATCCGTCTGGCAACGCCGGCGCCGCTGCGGGACGGAGTGTCCGATCCGGTGACCCGTCTGACCAATCCACACGTGCGCTTCTTCACAGACGCGAACCCCGGACACGCGGGCGGGGACGAGCTCGCCTGTCTGGTGCGCGTCGATGTCGCGAACCTCACGGCCGCCGGTTTACGAATGATCGGCAGGCGCTGACGTGCGCCTGCGCTGCGCCGCTGCGAACGGCCTGTGGCTTCTGACGGCCGCCCGCGGTGCGCAGCAGTTCCGCTCCAACCTGCATCGCGTGGCCGAGGTGCAGCGCGCGATGATCGGCAGTCTCGACGAGTTCCGCGCCCGCCATCCGATTCGCAAATGGGAGGAGCAGCAGCTCGTCCTGCACGAGCCGGTCGAGCGATGGGAGGAGACGAGCGGTTCCTCCGGCGTCAAGAAACGCATCCCTTACACGCGCACGCTCCGGCGTGAGTTCGATCGAGCGATCGCCCCCTGGATCGTGAGCCTTTTCACCAGCGAGCCGCGCGCCTTTGCGGGCGAGGCGTACTGGTCCCTCTCACCAGGAGCGGAGTCGGATGAAGAAGCCCTCGGCCCCATCCAGCGCCGCCTCGTGCGTGCCGTGCAGGCCGTGCCCTCCTCGGTGCGTTTGACGCAGGACAACTTTCGCGAGGAAACGCGGAGTCACCTGAAGCGCTGCCGCACGCTCTCACTCATCTCGGTGTGGCATCCGAGCTTCCTCGACCTGCTGGTCGGGGACCTTGATACCGAGGCGACCTGGCCCCACCTGCGCGTCATCAGTTGCTGGGCGGATGCGAATGCTGCGCAGGCGGCGGCGGCGCTCGCGAAGAGGTTCCCTCACGCGAAGATTCAACCGAAGGGGCTGCTCTCCACCGAGGGCTTCGTGACCATTCCGTACGAGGGGGAGAACGTGCTCGCCTACCGCTCCCACTTCTACGAGTTCCGGCAGGGAGAGAGGGTTCGACTGGCGCACGAGCTCGAGATCGGCCAGCGCTACGACGTCATCCTCACCACGGGCGGCGGCCTCCGTCGCTACGACACCGAGGACATCGTCGAAGTGGCGGGCTACCGCGAACAGGCTCCCGTACTGAAGTTCATCGGTCGCGCGCACCACATCTCCGATCACTTCGGCGAGAAGCTGAACGAGATCTTCGTCCGCGAGCGGCTCGAGGTCGCCCTGCGCGACGTGCCTCACGCGTTCGCCATGCTTGCCTGCGACCGCGACGCGTACGTGCTCTACATCGAGAGCGACGCTGGGGACGCGCAACTCGTCCACGCGGCCGCGTCGATCGAGCTTTCCCTCCGCGAGGCCTTTCACTACGACCACTGCCGCCTGCTCGGCCAGCTCGCAGCGCTGCGCGTCCAGCGCGTGCAGGACGCCGCCGTCACGTATCTGCGCGTCAGGAGCGCAACGCAGATCCTGGGCGGCATCAAGATCCCCGCCCTCGATCGCGAGCAGGGCTGGACCGCGCGCTTCTTGAGTACATGAGTGGGGTCAGACCCCACCTTGATACTTAAGGGATCGTGATGGTGACGGGCGGAGCGTGATGCCTGTCATTTACATCATTAGCGAGCGGAGAAAGATACCCGCAGATCTTTGAACCAGAGCAGCTGGACCTCGTCGAGACGCTCGGGATACGCGTTGGGGTGAACGTCGCGGAGAACGCAACCCTGGCGCGCGTAGAACCGGCAGGCGGGGACGTTCGTGTTCTGCGTCTCGACCTCGAGATCGAGATATCCACGCGCGATCGCCCACTCCCCGGCTGCGCGGAAAAGCGCAGTGCCGAGGCCCTGACCGCGCATCTCTGGTGCGATGCGGAGGTCCCACAGCACAGCGAGATCTCGTCGCCCCCGCAGCATCGACACGCCGGGAGTGTCGACTGCGATCACCGCTCCGCCCGCGCGGTGACCATCTGCGTACGCCGCGAGGCAGCCCCACTTCGACACGTCGAATGTGGCCCGCCACTGGGCGGGGCCGTCGTAATTTTTCACGTAGGGTGCTTCAACGGCGCGCTCCGACAACGACTCTCCGTGGACGTCGAATACGGCCGTGACCTCGAACGCGATCGGAATGCGGGCGTATTCGTCATCGCTCTCGAGCGCAGTCTCGACGATCTCGATGTTCATGACGGTCTTGTCACCCTAGCGTACACGTCCATTGAACCGCCCGGAGCGATATCCTGTCGCGCATGCGCATGCTGGTCAGGCTCGCTCTTGGTTTCGCCGCAGTTGCCGTGGTCGCCGCGGCCGTCGTTACGCTGTCCGCCCAACCCGCAGCGGAGCAGAAGCGCGAAGACCCTCGTTATGAAGTGCAGATCACCGATGAGATGGTTCGGCACAGCCGCATCGGCGACACTCTCTACTTCGCCAACACGGCCTGGACTCTGGTGTCCCTGCTGGTTCTGCTGCTCACGCCAGCATCGCGAAAGATGCGCGACGCTGCCGCGCGCGTGACCAGCCGTCCGTTCCTCATCGCCATGCTCTACATCGGGATGTTCATCGTGGCTCTGTCCATCCTGGACTTTCCCTTGTCCTACTACTCCGGCTTTTTCGTGCCGCACCAGTTCGATCTCACTACGCAGACCTTCGGCGCGTGGATGGTGGAGATGCTGAAAGGGCTGGCCGTGAACCTCGCCATCGTCATGCCCGTAGGGGCGCTGGCCCTGATGGCGGTGCGCAAAGTAAGGCGCTGGTGGCTCGCGCTCTGGCTGGGCAGCATTCCTTTCATCCTCCTGGCGGTGGTCATCACCCCGATCGTGCTCGATCCGATCTTCAACAAATTCAAGCCGCTGGAGGATCAGGTGCTCCGGCAGAAGCTCCTCGATCTCGCGTCGCGCGCGGGCATCGAAGGCGGCCGCGTGTACCAGGTCGACAAGTCGAAGCAGACCAAGACCCTGAACGCATACGTGACTGGCATTGGGCCTACGGCCCGCATCGTCATGTGGGACACGCTGCTCGCGGAAATGACGCACGACGAAGTGCTCGCCGTCATGGGCCATGAGATGGGCCACTATGTGCTGAAGCACATCTGGAAAAGCCTCGCGTTCACGCTCGCGCTGTCCTTCTTCGTCTTCTTCGCCGCGCAGAAGATCTCCGAACGCGGCCTGGCGCGCTGGGGTGATCGCTGGGGGCTGCAGACGCTGGCCGATCCGGCAGCAGTGCCGTGGCTGCTGATCGTTGGTTTCGTGCTCGGATTCTTCCTCACGCCGGTCGCCGCAGCCTACTCACGGCACAACGAGCATCAGTCGGACATCTTCTCGCTCGAACTGACCCGCCTCAACGGTCCGTTGGCCTCCGCGTTCGTGAAGCTCGCGGAAAACTCAAAGCGCGATCCCAGCCCCCACCCGCTCATCGAGTACTGGCGCTATTCGCACCCTCCGATCGCGAAGCGGATCCCGTTCGCGCTGGGGTACAAGCCGAAGTCGTGAGCGGTTACTGCTTCGTTGCTAGTTAACTGGTTGCTGGTTGCTGGTTGCTGGTTGCTGGTTGCTGGTTGCTGGTTGCTGGTGCGC
>JANMSA010000404.1:0-3126 GCA_031388865.1 Acidobacteriota bacterium
CGGCCACGGCCCGACCCTGTACGAGAGCGGGCTGCCCAGCACGCGACGGCTCGAGTTGATCTCGGCGAAGCCGCTCCGCAGCGGCGCGGTCGCCATGCATTACCGGCGCGCGCGCTGAGGATCCGATGGCCTCGCGCGCGACCAGCACGCAGGCATCCGCAGCCGTCACATGTTGGCGACGATGTGTGTATCGGCCGCGTGCCGCGCGCGAGCGAGCTGGGCGACTTCACAGCAGTGGTCGATCTCTGCGCCGAGCTGCGCTGGGTCGAGCCAACCGCGTTTGCGAAGATGGAAGCAGGTGATAGCAGCGTCACAGTCGACCTGCTGGTTCGCTCTCTGTTCACTATCGGTGCGACACCCAAGGATCTCGCGAAGGTATTCGCGCGAACACCTTGACGTAGGCGGCTAACTAAACGGCCCAGGGTTCAGCCGCGCGGCCCGCGACGCCATGATGGCACAACTTGCCATGGAGGAACGCAGCGGGCCGCGTCGGCTGCAACCCAGAGTTGGACGGCGCAGCTAGCGAAATCACGCCGCGGCAAGCACTTGCGCCGCGCGCGCTGCCAGGCGGCGGCAAAGTCCCGCGGCTTGCCGGTACGCCGTGTCGGCGTTTGAGTCAATCTTCTTTCGGTTCTCGGGTGAGAGAGAGTTGGCGAGAAGGATAGCACTCGGGAGGACGGCGCGGCGGTGGCCGTCCGGTGCAGCGGAGAGTTGGACGACGGGTCACGCCGAAGGCTACACCCTTGATGGAATACGTGAACACCTATGCGTGTACACTTGAGGAAACAATGAAGCGGCGTGATCTCGAGAGACGTCTTGCCGAGTGCGGCTGGCGGTTCCTTCGAAGCGGTGGCCGTCATGATGTTTGGACTGACGGGGAGCGTGAAGAGGCGGTCCCGCGACACCGGGAAGTTAACGAACAACTGGCACGATCGATCTTGCGCCGTGCTTGCAAGGAGCAGCCATGAGATTCGAGGGAAAGGTCTTTCGCACCGGAAAGTGGTGGCTCGCGGAGATTCCCTTGCTCGATGCCATGACTCAGGGCCGTACGCGGAAGGAAGCTCTGGAGATGGTCGCAGACTGGCTCGAGACGATGATTGGGCGGAAGGAGTTTCGCGCCACGGTTTTCCCGCGCGGGAAAGCGGAGTTCGAAGTAGCTGGCAACAACGCAGCGGCCATGACTGCGTTGCTGTTACGACGACGCCGCGAGTCTAGCGGGAGTTCGCTTCGCGATATCGCGGCTCGTCTCGGCGCTGCATCTCGAAACACGTACGCACGGTACGAGCGGGGTGATGCTGTGCCCACCGTCGAGAAGTTGGACGCACTCTTGAAGGCCGCGTCTCCTGGCGGTGACTTCGTGATCCGCCAGTCGACGCGCTGACGGTGCCACCGTCGCCCAACGGACCGGGGTTCAGCCGCGCGGTTCGCGACGCCAAGATGGCACAACTTGGCAGGCAGGAACGCAGCGGACCGCGTCGGCTGCAACCCAGAGTTATGCGGCGGTTACCCGCCACTTGACTCGGAGCATCGCGTCGTCCGTTGGTGCGCCATCCGATGATCGAAACTCTCCGCGGGCGATGAACGAGACGCTTTGATTCCCGTCGACCACGCCGTCGTAGATCTTCTTGAGTTGCTCATATCGCGGCCGATCAGCCGGGAGAGCGGGATGCGTTTCCTCCGTCGTTTCCCCAGCGACGAGTGCCTCTTCCCATCGAAGCCAGATCTCCCATGCTTCACGAGCCGCGGCGAGTGCCTCGTCGCTTACTGGTGTTACGTGAAACCGATCGGTCCAGTCGTCGGCAGCCTCGTCGAAGATGCACCGAAAGTGATGCGGGCGGCCTCGGAATGTCGCGAAGCCCTCACGTGGGCCATCCCAGAAATCCTCAACCGTGAAGACCTGGTCGTCGTTCATCGCAAACTTCGCCGCATAACGGTCTGCGCGTCAGCCGCGTAGCCCGCCCGGGAGATCGTAGCACCTACGCTGACTGGGCAGCGGGCTACGTCGGCTGCACGCGTGAGTTAGGCGTCCGGTAGCATGACGGGATGTCAATGCGTGATCGACTCCGCGCTGTTCTCGATGCCGTGCAACCCAAGTTGAAGGGCATTCAGGTCGACGGTATGTCACCCGACCATAGCCCACTCCTTGAAGTGAGCGCGGCACTCGTTCGCGGCGCGTTTCATCATTGCCAATCGATTCTCGCTCTCGCAGACGCTCAGTCGTGGGGTGGAATCGGGACGGTTGAACGAGCCGCGTGGGAAATGTGGAATGAGCTTGACTACTTGCTCCGATCAAAAGACCCAACGAGCGCTGCCGTGAAGGTGCAGGCCAACGCGGTCCTCGAAATCGTGGACCTACTCGAAAAGACTGACGACGCTCCGGCCGGTATGCTTGAACGAAACCGAGAGTTTCGCGACCGCCTGGAGGCGCGGTATCCCGGGCCATTCGCCAAGATTCGCGCCCAACGCACGGGGAAAAAGAAGAAGTGGCACTGGTCGGGCCTTTCAAGGACCGCCGTTGTCGGTCCCGATGAAGCGTCCAGCCGGGTGTACAAACTACTGTCTTGGGAAAGCCATCCAGACATCGTGTCTCTGCGGGACATCGAGGTTGCTTTCGAGGAGAACCGAGCGAGGGTGTGTTTCGGCGACGAAGGCGATTTGTCTGCAGCGATCGAACGTTCGTGTCGATCATCAGCCGAACTACTGCTGCGCTCCTGGAATCTGTTCGCGCAGTTCTGGGGCCTAGACGTGGTTGTCGGGCTTGCGGGCTGGAACGAGGACGCCTAACGGATCAGCACTCAGCCGCGCCAACCCGCACGCGGAAGAGTAGCAAATTACCGCCTCACGTGGCGCGGGTTGGCGTCGGCTGCAGTTGAGTTAGACCGCTCACGGCGACGGGATGAGCGGTGGATTGGCCGCCAAGAGGATGACGCCCGCGTGAATGACCGCGCCGAGAGCGGCGGCTCGAAACGCAACGCTACGGCTGACGTACGGAAGGATGCGCCGAAGTGCGAAGACGACGAGAGGAACATAGAGGAACGCGGCCGTGACGGTGCCCGGTGAATAGGTGAATGTGACGATGCTGCCGACAATATGCAGCGCTGCATTGATGCCGAGAACGGCCGCAAG
>JANMSA010000424.1:0-12553 GCA_031388865.1 Acidobacteriota bacterium
CCGGCCAGTCAGCAGCACAAGATTTAGGTTGCTGGTTGCTGAGTGTCCCTGTTGTCGGTTGTCAGTTGTCGGTTGTCTGCGCCTTTTCGTGGCATCGGTCCATTCGGTCGGTGCCGAATTTCTCTTTCCACCAGGAATCGCAGACAACCGACAACTGACAACCGACAACAGGGACACTCAGCAACCAGCAACCTAAATCTTGTGCTGCTGACTGGCCGGAGTGAACTGCAGCGTGTAGACGCCTGTCGCCTTCCTGATCGTGGCCACGGCCTGGAAGCCAGGGAACTTGAGGACGCTGCCGATGATCTCTGCCTCATCCCGCGTCAGGTACTGCTCGATTGCGTCGTCGATGGTGGAGGCCATGCACGAACGAAAAGCGACGGAATCCGGCGCTGTGGTGGCAACGGGACGGCCGCCGGTATCTGTGAGGTGACGCTCCTCGATGGTGAATCGCATGATCACGGGTTGATGCCCTCGGGGAAGGCACGTGCAATTCCGGTGCATGGCCGCCCGTTCTATACTCAAATCGGAGGCGGACATGAGCGACGAGAGCGTATTGAGGGACCTTCCGGTGTTGGGTCGAGTCGAGATCCATGAGGTTGAGACTCCCGACCCGCTGCCTTACGCAGACCGGTTTGCCGACATTCCGCTCGCGCTGACTTTCGATGACGTCCTGCTCAAGCCGGCGAAATCGGATCTTCATCCGAACTTCGTGGACGTCTCCACGCGCCTCACCCGTGACATCCGCCTGAACATTCCCATCGTTTCCGCCGCGATGGACACCGTCACCGAAGCGCGTCTGGCCATCGGGATGGCCCAGCACGGCGGTCTCGGCGTGATCCATAAAAACATGCCCATCGACCGCCAAGCGGAGGAGGTCGACAAGGTCAAGCGCTCCGAGGCGGGGATGATCGTGGATCCCGTGACGATGCGGCCGTGGCAGTCGATCTCCGAGGCGCTGCAGGTCATGGAGAAATACAAGATCTCCGGAGTGCCGGTAACGGACGCGAACGGGAAGCTCGTGGGCATCCTCACCAACCGCGACCTCCGCTTCGAGACCCGCTTCGACCTGCCCATCGCCGAGCGCATGACCAAGGAAGATCTGGTGACGGTTCCTGTGGGGACGACCCTCGAGCAGGCGCGCGAGGTCCTGCATCATCACCGCATCGAGAAGCTCCTGGTGGTCGACCAGAATGGCGACCTCAAAGGTCTGATCACCGTCAAGGACATCCAGAAGGCCCGACGCTACCCGCAGGCCGCGAAGGATCCTCTGGGACGGCTGCGCGTCGCCGCGGCCATCGGCGCCGGGAAGGACGGTCTCGAACGTGCGCGCGCGCTGATCGACGCCAAGGTCGACGTGATCGTGCTCGATTCCTCGCATGCCCACTCGACCGGTGTTCTCGAGACTGCCCGGCAGTTCAAGAAACTCTTTCCCGGCACACCGCTCATCGCAGGCAATGTCGCGACCTACGAAGGTGCCCTCGAGCTTTGTGAGATCGGTGTCGACGCCGTCAAGGTCGGGATCGGTCCGGGCTCCATCTGTACCACGCGGGTGATCGCGGGAGCGGGAGTGCCCCAGATCACCGCCATTCTGGAGTGCGTGCGCGCGGCGGAGAGGTTCGACGTGCCGGTGATCAGCGACGGCGGCATCAAGTTCTCCGGCGACGTCACCAAGGCTCTTGCCGCAGGAGCTCACACCGTCATGATCGGATCGCTGTTCGCGGGCACGGACGAGGCGCCGGGCGAGACCATTCTCTATCAGGGCCGCACGTACAAAGCCTATCGAGGCATGGGCTCGATCGGCGCGATGCAGGCTGGATCCAAGGACCGCTACTTTCAGGAACAGACGGACGAAGTGGGGAAGCTCGTCCCCGAGGGGATCGAGGGGAAGGTGCCGTACAAAGGCTCGATCGGCGCGATGATCCCGCAGCTCCTGGGCGGACTTCGCTCCGGCATGGGGCTGGCCGGCGCGAAGGACATCGAGGATCTGCGCACGCGCACCCAGTTCGTGCGCGTCACGGCCGCGGGCCTCCGCGAGTCGCACGCGCACGACGTGGTAATCACCAAGGAAGCCCCCAACTACCGGATCGACAACGAGTGAGCGGGCGCATCCGGCATCGAGGGGGCAGGCCAGCAACCCGTGCGCGTGAATCCGGGTCGGCCTGTCGGTTGTCTGACCATCTTCGCGCTTCGGCCAGCCAACGGTGTCTCTGACGGTCCTCCCGGAGAACTGACGACCAGTGAGCAGCATCTGGTCTTTTCCACGCCGGCCCCTGGTGAGCGCCCAGCGCAGGAACGATGCAGATTGACCGGACTCTGACGGACGGGCGCATGAATGAATCACGTGCGAGGATTCCGCCAGCGCCTATCATGGTTTGCGTGTCGAGAGAGCAAAGCTGCGACCCAGGTCCATCTGCTCCGATGGCATCTTACAAGTTCAAGGGAGTGTCGATGGTCCGGAATCTAGGTTTCGCCGTGGTGGTGAGCGCAGGTGTATTCGCAGCGTCCGCGAGTGGGCAGTCGTGCAATCAGCCCGTGCCTCCCACGCTCTGCATCGATCCCGTGAGCTGGAACGTCATCGGCCTGGACAGTAACAAGGCGGTTCCTCCAACGAATGACGGCCCGGATACGTTCATGGTCGGCTCGCGCGTCTGCAACAAAGGCGCGACGACTCTGACGAACGTTCTGGCGACCTACAACACGGTTGGTGCGGTCAACCCGTATATCAACCTGGCCGACAATTCGACGCTCTCCGTACCCGAGATCCGTCCCGGCCGCTGCGAGGACTTTTACTTCAACGGAAAGATCTCCCGGGTGACCGCCGCCTACTTCACCTCGCAGGGATTTACAGTCACCGCGACGAGCGGCGTACTCTCCGCCACCACGCCCGCGAACCGGGCGTTGTATATCGAGAAACTGAACTCCCAGAACCGGAATACCGTTTCCGGCATTTTCGGACCGACTTCGCTGCAGACCGGAAGCATCTACACCTTCAACGTGATCTGGAGCACCGCGCCCGGCGGCTACGAGCAACTCGAGCATTTCGTCAGCCTGGTCAACACGAGCTTCCGCCTGCTGTCGTCTTACTCGACCTACGACACGCCGGCAGGAAGCCTCAATACCACCATCTACGCGGACGGGTGCGGCTGGGACAACAACACGCTGTCGGGGACCTACCGTTCCTGCATCGGTCCGCAGAACTACACGGGCGGCAAGACGGGCGGCAACGTGAACACCTACTTCACGGTGCAGATCCTGGGCGCCACCCCAGCCGGAGGCAGCGCGCTCAAGGCGCTGATCTACGATTACTCCGGCTCGAGTTACCACTACAACACCGACTACAACTCCGCCGGTGGCGGACTGGTGGTCAACGCCGCTGCCGCTGCGGATCTACGGGTCACCATCTCCGACTCGCCGGATCCCGTCGTGGCCGGCAGTGTCATCACCTACACCGGCACCGCCTCGAACGCCGGTCTCAGTCCCGTGACCACCTCCGACGGCGGATCGCTGAGGATCCCTGTCCCGCCGGACACGACCTTCGGCTCCATGACCATGCCGGGCTGGACCTGCGCGCTGGCCACTGGCGTGGTCACCTGCACTCCGAATTCCACCTTCGCCTCCGGTGCTTCGGCGCCCTACACGATGACCGTGACGGTCGCTCCCGGCACGGCTGCCGGAACGACGATCCAGGCCACGGCGACCATTGGTTCCAATCACGAAGACCCGACGCCCTCCAACAACGTCGCCTCGACGACGACGATCGTCGCGTCATCGACACAGGCCGACCTCGTCGTGACGAATACCGTCCCGGCGGTGGTCGTCCAGGGCACGGCCTTCACCTTCACGCAGACGGTGACGAACAACGGACCGGCCACGGCCGCGAACCCCAGCTTCACCACACAGGTACCGGCGGGCAGCACGTTCAGCTCGATCACGACTCCGAGCGCCGGCTGGACGTGTGTTGGTCCGACCGCCGGCTCGATCACCTGCACGCGGAACACCCCGCTCGCGCTCAATGAAGCGGCGGTGTTCAGCCTCAATCTCACGGCGAGCGGCGCGGCCGGGTCGAACCTCAGCAGCACAGCGTACGCGCAGACGAGCACGTCCGAGCCGACGACGCAGAACAACGTCGCCACGGCGAGCACGAACATCATCGCCCCGAACAGCGCCGACGTGGCCATCACCGTCAGCGATTTTCCTGACCCCGTCGTTGCCGGCGAGAGCATCCTCTACACGCAGAATGTAGTGAACAACGGCGTCATCCCGGCGCTCAACGTGGTGGTGACGTTCCCGACTCCACCGAATACGACGTACTCGTATATCGACGAGCCTGCGGGCTGGGACTGCAGCACGTTCCCCCTGCCGGGCACGCCTTCTCCCGGAAACGCCGGCACGATCACCTGCACGAAGGCGTCGCTGGCAGTGGGCGAAACGGCGAGCTTCCCTCTCACGGTGAGCGTGGCTGCGGCCACCGCCGCAGGAACCGTCATCAACTACACGGCCACCATTTCCACCACCACCACGGACTCGGTGCCCGCGAACAACACCTCCTCGGCTTCGACGCTGGTCGGCTCCGCGACTTCTGCGGATGTCATGATCGAGAAGACCACCTCCTCGAACCCGATCCGTACGGGTGCGAATCTTCTCTACAACCTGCGCGTCACCAACAACGGTCCCGCCACGGCCACGAACGTCACCGTGACCGATCCGCTGCCCGCGAACCTCACCTACATCTCCTCGGACTCGTCGAGGGGCACGTGCAGCTACAACGCCGGCACCCGCACGGTCACGTGCCTGATGGGCACGCTGACCAATGGTCAGGTTGGAGTGGCCACCATCCGTGTCACGGTGGATGCGGCTGCGAGCGGCCAGACGCTGAACAACGTCGCCACGGTCGCGGCGACACAACCCGACCCTGTGCCGGCCAACAACACATCCGCATCGCCGGTGACGGTAATCTCCGCGACGGCGGTCACGATGCTCGACTTCGAGGCGAGCCAGCAGGGCCCGAACACGAAGATCCGCTGGCGGACCTCCTGGGAGCGGGACAGCCTCGGCTTCAACATCTACCGGGAATCCGGTGCCACGCGCACGAAAGTGAATCCGTCGCTCGTGGCCGGCTCGACTCTCGTCGCGGGTGCCGAAGTCCGGGCAGGCTTCTCGTATCACTGGACCGACCGCAAGAGCGTCCCGGGTTCCGTTTACTGGATCGAAGCGGTCGATCTGAACGGCAAGCGGACGATGCACGGTCCGGTGCTGCCGCGGATCTCGTCTTCGGCCACATCGGAGTCCTCAGTCACGTTTCTGCGCGACTCCGCAACGCTGGCCAGCCTCAATTCCGCAACTCCCGCCGTGAGCAGTGCGCGGGTGCCTGTCACGCCGCTCGGAAAGAGCGCGTCTCTGGCGAACGACGTGACGCTCGCGCGTCAGTTCGATCTCGCCGGACGTCCCGCTGCCAGGATCCTCGTCGGGCGCGAAGGCCTGTATCGCGTCACCCGCGCGCAAGTTGCTGCAACCGGATTCGATCCCGGCGCCGATCCGCGCACACTCTCACTGTTCGTGGATGCTCAGGAACTCCCGATGTCCGTCAACGATGGCGGGGACGGGCGCTGGGACGCCGCAGATACTCTCGAGTTCTACGCCTACGGGATGGACACGGCCTACTCCGGCACTCGCGCGTACTGGCTCACGTCCGGCAGCAACGGCCTGCGTTTCAGGCCCAAAGCGAAAATGAAGGGAGCGCCAGTCACTGCGACGAGCTTCCCGTTCACGCTCGAGCGCAAAGATCGCTACATCTTCTTCGGCGCGCAATCCGGCGCGACCGATCGCGACAGTTTCTACGGTCCCGTGATCTGGTCGGAGCCGTCGGTGCAGAGCTTCGACGTGACGAATCTGGCGTCGTCCGAAGGACCGGCCGTATTGACCGTCGTCCTCCAGGGCGCGACGAACACGCTGCACCAGGTCAGGGTCTCGTTGAATGGAGCGCAGCTCGGGATGGTCGAGTTCCGCAATCAGGAGCTCGGCACCGCCACGTTCACGATGCCCGCATCCGCTCTGCGCGCGGGCAACAACGAGGTCTCGCTGGTCGCAGTGGCGGATCCGCTGGACATCTCCTTCACCGACTACGTTCGTCTCACCTATCCCCACAACTTCGCGGCTGATGCCGACGTGCTGCGCTTCCCGGTCCCGGGGGGACGCGAAGCGACGATCGCCGGTTTCTCCACTCCGAACGTGCGGGTTCTCGACGTCACCGATCCCGCGCAGCCACAGGAGATCGAGTCGGCGATGACCGCACGCGGAGGCAGCTACTCGCTGGTGGTGCTGCCTCACGAGCGTGGTGATCGTGTTCTCTACGCCACCGCCGTCGGGAACGTCACTGCTCCGGCCGGCATCGCTGCAAATGCGCCCAGCACGTGGTCTTCGCACAGCAATCGAGCGAAGTTTGTGATCGTCTCGCACGCGAGCTTCATCGACACACTTGCGCCTCTGGTCGCGCAGCGCAAGGCGCAGGGGCTGGAGACTGTGGTCGTCGATGTCCAGGACGTCTTCGACGAATTCGGCTATGGCTCGAAGTCGCCACACGCGATCCGTTCCTTCCTCCAATACGCCAGGAGCTGGTGGCAGACGGCTCCGACCCACGCGATGCTCGTCGGGGATGCCACGTTTGATCCTCGGAACTACGTTGGCTACGGCGACCGCGATCTCGTTCCCACGCGCATCGTTCCTTCGACGTACATGAAGGCCGCGTCGGACGACTGGCTCACGGACTTCAATGGGGACGGCGTTCCCGACATGTACCTGGGCCGACTGTCTGTCGACAACGTGACGGATGCACAGAGTGTGGTCGACAAGATCGTGGGGTACCGGCCGCCCGGCGCCAAACGAGCCCTGATGGTCGTCGATGGAGACGACCACACCTTCAGTTTCGCGCGTTCCGCCATCGGCGTTCGCAATGCAGTCCCGGCCGCATACGCGGTGGAAACGTTCTCGATCGCGTCGCCCTCCGGGCGCTCGGAGCTCATCGCCGCTCTGCGGTCATTCCCCTCCGTGGTGAACTACATCGGTCACGGTTCCGTCGAGAGCTGGAGCAACACGTCGATCTTCACGTCGCAGGACACTTCCTCGCTCGCCGGGTCGGGCTCGACGCCGCTGTATCTGATGATGAACTGTCTCAACGCAATGTTCGCTGATGTCTACACGACCAGTCTGGCCGAGGCGCTGTTGCGGGTCCCGAACGGGGGTGCGATTGCTGTGTGGGCCTCCTCCGCGATGTCTGATCCTCCTCCGCAGGCGGCCATCAACGAGGCGCTCTACCGCGTCCTGGCCGCGAACCCGTCCATCACCCTCGGGGAACTGGTCGCGCGCGCCAAGGCTTCATCCTCCGACCCCGACGTGAAGACGACCTGGAACCTCCTCGGCGATCCCACGTTGAAGTTGCAGCAGTAATTCGGTTGTCAGGCCTGGTTGTCGGTGTCAGTTGTTCGGTTGTCTGCGCCTGTTCGCCCGGACGACAGTCGCTGACAGCCGGCAACTGACTGACAAACTGACGACCGCGAGTAGAATCCGCGGCCGATGACCGCCTCCTCTGATGCATCGCGCCGCGCCTGGATCACGACCACGGTCCTTCGCGGCGAACGCGTGCTCCGCGTGACGATGATGAATCCCCGCACGACCGAAGAGCACATCGACTCAATGCTGGACGCGTTGCGCGAAGTCTGATGGCCGGCCTGCGCATTGTCCTGGTGGAGCCCCGCGAGGCGGGAAACATCGGCGCGGTTGCGCGCGCGATGAAGAACTTCGGATTCGGGGAGCTCTGGATCGTCGGCCGTCATCCGGAGCTTCTGCCGGTGTCCGGGTGGTGGGCCAGCGGCGCCGACGACGTGCTTGCTGCAGCGCGATTCACGAACACGCTGGAGGAGGCCATTGGGGACGCCCATGTGACCGTGGCCACGACTTCGATGCGGGCACGGACGACGCCGGTGACCTTCACGCCGCGTACCCTCGCAGCAAAGTTTGCGTCGCTGGCTGAAAATCAGATCCTGGCTCTCGTTTTCGGGCGCGAAGATCATGGCCTCACGCGCGAAGAGGTGGTGCTTTGCCAGTACTCGGCTGCCGTTCCCGCGAACGAGGTGTTCCCAACCATGAACCTGGCCCAGTCTGCGTGCGTTTTCTGCTATGAACTGGGATCGGTTCACTCCCAGGGCTTTTCGCAGCAGCAGCTGCAAGGTGGAAGCCTCACCGCGAGGGAGTTGCCCGATTCAGCCACGATCGAACGCCTTCATCAGAATGCGCGAGCACTGCTGCTGGAGATCGGATTCCTGTTCGAGGAGAACCCCGACCACATCTACGATGAGTTGAGGGCGATGGTCGCACGGGCCTCACTCGATCCGAGGGAGGCCACCATCGTGCTGGGAATCATCCGGCAGATTGCGTGGAAGGTGCGGAGGTCGTCTGATGGCCCCGATCCACACAATCCGCAATGATCTCGATGAATGTGTCGAGGTCGAACGGTTTGAGGATGGAGTTGCAGACGGCGTTGAGCGGGATCTTGTCGACGCCGCGCTTTCCGGCGGCGGTGAAGACGACGATGTGCGGGCGGTTTTCGGGGTAAAGCGCGGTGATACGCTCGATGAACTCGTAGCCGTTCAGGCGAGGCATCATCAGATCGAGCAGGATCAGGTCGTAGGCCGTGCCGGTCTCGAGCCTCTCCAGTCCGGCCGCGCCATCTTCAGCAAGCTCGACGTCAAACCTCATCCGTTTCAAGACGGCCTGAAGGAGCACGCGAATCGCCAGGTCGTCGTCGATGACCAGGATCCGTCGTCCGCTGCCGTCGAGTTTTTGCACAGTCATGTCTTTGAAACAGTGATTGAACAGGTCGGTACTGCGAAACCCATACCGTTCGGAACGCTCCCAGTGTAGGCTCATTCGTATCGCCGTTTCAATGGAACTCGCTCGAACTGCAGCGCCGGAAGCCTCACGGGTGACGTTCCGATTTCGGCCCTGGGTGCGGCGGGCTGGAGCGTCGATCATCGCGGTCTCGGCCGTGATCACCGTAGCGATCGCGATCGCGCTGGCCGGCTGGCCTCCCGCACGCTACGGGTGGATCGGAGAGCCTTTTGTGTGGGCATACGTGGGGACGCTGTGGTCTGGCGGTCTCAAGGTGTGGCTGGGCACCCGCCGGGCGATTGCGGAGATGGACGACTGCGGACTGATCCTGCGGCCGCTCCATCAGTTTCGAGCACGCGCGATCTCCTGGCAATCCATGCGAGGGACGGAGCAGATGATCGGAGGCGACCGCATGATCGTCTACTACGACACCCCTCGCGGGATGCGCTTCGTGGCCCTGAATCTGAACCTGGTCAAGGGCCGCCGCGAGTTCCTCACGACGGTCGATGCGCGGCTGCGCGACATGGGCTTCGCGGAACGCGTCGTGGAACGGTCGCGGTACCTCTCCAGACCGGAGGCAGCGGGTCTTCCAGTCGAGAGTTTTTGAACAGTACGCCCTTCAAGACTTGACGACTCGACGACTCGACGACTATGACCCGCTCAATGAAACCGAAGCAGGAGATCGCCGAGCTCCGCACCGAGCTCGATCGCCACAACCGCCTCTACTACACAGGCGCGCCCGAGATCGGAGACTTCGAGTTCGACCAGATGCTCCGGCGGCTGGTGGAGCTCGAGGAGAAGTATGGGGACCGGGATCCGAATTCTCCAACGCAGCGCGTCGGAGGGGCGCCGTTCGATACGTTTCCGACTGTCGTGCACGATCCTCCGATGTTGTCGATTGAGAACGCGTATTCGATAGACGAGCTCCGCGAATGGCATGAGCGTGTGCTGCGCGGGCTTGGGCGGGAGGAGGTCGAGTACGAGGCGGAGCTGAAGATCGACGGCGTCTCGATCTCGCTCCTGTACGAGAACGGCGCGCTGGTTCGCGGCGCAACGCGCGGCGATGGAGCGCGCGGCGATGACGTCACGCCGAACGTGCGCACCGTCCGCGTCCTGCCTCTGAAGATCGATCCGGACGTCGCTCGTCTCGAAGTACGCGGAGAGATCTACATCTCCAAACGCGACTTCGCCAGGCTCAACGAAGGCTACGACGAAGACGAGCGTCTTGCCAATCCGCGGAACGCCGCCGCAGGCTCGCTGCGGCAGAAAGATCCGAAACTGGTCTCGGCGCGGCGTCTCAGCGCCTACGTCTATCACGTCGTCGCCGTCGACGGCCGCCATGTGCAATCGCAGTCCGCTGCGTACGAGCTCCTGGACCGCCTCGAGTTCCCCACCAATCCGCAACGGACCGTGGCCGGCACGCTCGAGGGCGTGGTCGCCTTCATCGAGCAATGGCGCGAGCAGCGTCACGAGCTCGACTTCGAGATCGACGGGATCGTGGTGAAGGTGAATCGCCGCGAGGAGCAGCTGGAGCTGGGAGCCACCTCAAAAGCGCCACGCTGGGCGATCGCATTCAAGTACCCGCCGGAAGCAGCGCAGACGGTCGTGCGGGCCATCAACCTCTATGTAGGGCGCACCGGTGCCGTGACCCCCGTTGCCGAATTCGACCCGGTGCAACTCGGCGGAACGAAGGTGATCAACGCTTCGCTGCACAACTTTGACGAGGTCGCGCGCAAGGACATCCGCATCGGCGACACGATCGTCGTCGAGAAAGGTGGCGACATCATCCCCAAGGTCGTGAATGTGAGGACGGAGTTTCGTCCCCACGGCGCTGAGGCGATGGTCCTGCCGACGGAGTGCCCAGTCTGCGCGCAGCCTGTCCATCGATTCGAGGACGAGGTTGCGATCCGCTGCATCAACCAGGGCTGTCCGGCGATCGTGTTGCAGTCGATCACCCACTTCGCCTCACGCAAAGCGATGGATATCGAAGGCCTCGGCTGGCAGACGGTGCAGGCTCTCCTCGACGCGGGTCTCGTGACCGACACCGCCTCCATCTACGAGCTCACCGTCGAGGAGGTCGCGGAACTGGAGCGCAAAGGCGACAAGTCGGCGCGGAAGTTGATCGACAACATCGCCCGGTCGAAAACCAACGAGCTCTCGCGGCTCATCTTCGGTCTGGGCATCCGCATGGTGGGAGAGCGTGCTGCAAAGATTCTCGCGGAGCACTATCGCTCGGTGGACGCCTTCATGAATGCGCTCACCGAGGAGTTGGTCGGGATCCGGGAGATCGGGCCGAAGGTGGCGGAGTCCATCACGTTCTACTTCTCGGTGCCGGCCAACCGTGACCGCCTCGCGAAGATGCAGAGCCTGGGAGTGCAGCCGACTCACGTGGCCACGGCCACGGGGGATCTTCTGGCTGGCAAGAGCGTCGTCGTGACGGGAACGCTTTCTCGCTTCTCGCGCGACGAGATCCACAAGCTGATCGAGCGGGAGGGAGGAAAGGCCTCGGCGTCCGTTTCCTCGAAAACGAGCTACCTCGTGGCCGGAGAAGCATCGGGGTCGAAGCTCGAGAAGGCCAGGTCGCTGAAGGTGGAGGTGCTCAGCGAGGATGAGTTTCTGGCGCTGCTCGGGCTGTGAGCGGGTGAACGTGACCTGGCGAGTGGCACGGCACCCGCCAGAGATCCGTAGCGCGATCGACGACGTTCAGTACCACGGTCACAGGGTTGGAGGCGTTCGGTGCAACAGCCGCCAGCACATCAACGCGACGCGTACACGTCGACGTTCGCGCGCGCCCGCAGCTGCAAGGTCCAGCGGTCGATCTCCGACTCCAGACGCGACGAACGCACGGCGCTACGCACCTCTTCGCGAACCTCGGTCAGCGGGGGGACCGCCAGGCCGCGATCGCGGCGCTGTTTCGTCCACGTGGTGCCGTAGTACGCCTCAATCTCCTCAGCCGTCACGAACACCAGCGGCGCGAAGCGCTCCTGGATATACGCGTCGACCTGCAGCTGCCGCTTCGCGAGAGCACGTACCTCTTCGGGGGTGAGTTCGGCCCGCGTCAGAGCCGCCAGAAACGCCGTCTGCGAAGAGAAGCGCCCCTGCATCTCCAGCACACGCGCCTCAATGGCGTCGGCAGTGATGTCCTGTGCGCCGAAGCGCTCCACATCGCGGAAACGCAGAGCCTGGGCGATCAGAGCATCGAGGACTTCGCGCCGATGCTCGTCCTCTGTCGCGCCGAGGCGGCGGAAGAAGCGGATCTCGACCAGTTGCGTGATCTCACTGACCGTCAGGACTTGACCGTCGACGACGGCAGCGATCCGGTCGACGGTGACCGCCAGCGCCGGGAACGCGAGCAGTGTGATCAGCGTGATCAGGATGCAGAACGTGCGCACGTCGTGATTCTACATTCTGACCCATTCTGACCGATGCTTCTCGCGAGACGGCGCAGTCTCGCGGGAACTGATCCCGAATGCCGATGAGGCCCGGACTAACCGACAACTGACAACCATTTGCGGGCTGAGTCCTAAACCTCTCGCGCGTCGTCCCGTCACTCCATCATGCTCAGACTGCTCCTGCCTCTCCTTCTTCTCGTGACCACGCGTCGGCCGCGGACCGCTCCGGCTTCAGCTACGTCTACCAGAGAGGCGATCAGGCTCACCTGCGGACC
>JANMSA010000444.1:0-1727 GCA_031388865.1 Acidobacteriota bacterium
CAACCTCGACCTCTTCTGGCTCAAGGACGACAGCCTCGAAGAGAGCGCCAACCTCCCCGCTCCAGAGGTCCTCGCCCAGGAAATCATGGACGACCTCCAGACCGCCCTCGAGCAGTTCGCGGCCATCGCCGAGGATTTGCGCTGACATTCAAGTCCTTTCGTTTCAGCGCGATCCAACGTCCTCACACAGTCCCCGAGCCTCATCGAGAATGAAAGGCGTTTCGATCAGGTTCGCAGGAGAGAGCAACAATCCCGCGTCCGAGGTACACTCGCCGGGAGTCGCCCACGACTCGAAAACGATGGCGCAGATTCGATTCCGCTTCGCTCCCGAAAAGCTGGTGCATGCGCTGACCTTCTTCGCGCAGCACGGCGTCCGTGATCTGGACAAGATGAAGGCGGCGAAACTGCTGTTTCACGCCGACAAGTATCACCTGCTGAAGTATGGACGCCCCGTGCTCGGAGATGAATACGCCTGCATGCAGTACGGGCCGGTCCCCTCGACCTCGCTCAACGTCATGAACGACGTTCTCGCGCGCGACGCACACTTCCCGCCGACGGCAAAGGATTTGTTCGACGAATACCTGGCCGTCGAGAAACCGCTCTTCACGAAGTACCCGGTCTTTCGCGCGAAACGCGAGCCGGATCTCGACGTCTTTTCCGACTCGGATATCGAAGCACTGGAGTATTCGTACCAAACGTACGGCGCGAAGTCCGCATGGGAATTGAGCGAAGAGTCTCACAACGAGCCATGTTGGAGAGCTGCGAACCAGGGCCGTTCTCCGGGGAGCAGCGTCCGGATGGATTACAGCCTGTTTTTCGAGGATCGGCCCGAAGCTGTAGACATGCTCCGCTTCGTAGAGGCCCAGCAGGAAGACCGCGAAGTTTCCGACGAGCTCGCAGCAAACCGCAGGTAGCGTCCACACGGACGCGATCCACGTGAGCCAACCATAGTGCACGAGGATCATCTTCTTGATCTTGCGTACGATGACGGTCGAGGCACGCACTGCATCGTCGACCTCCTTCACATGATCGGCGCGAAGTTGCACGACGAACTTGTAGGCCTTCGCGCTCACGATCGCAGACAGTTGCTCCACCTCCGGCCGAGTCAGGTCGACGATGGTGGGCGCGGTCACGAACGCGTAGTCACCAGGTTGCAGCCGAACGATCGTCGCTTCCGGAACTTTGGCAGCCTCGAAATGCGCAACGTTCGTGGTCGTGAAGGCATAAACCACCTCACCGTCCTGAGGAGGCCATGTGTGGTTCAGAACAACGAGATATTTCGTCTTCCCCGCGCGCTGTGAAAGGTGATGAAGCACGGCTCCGCGTTGGCGCTGTCTTGCGTCACGCAGATCGTCCTCGAATGGCACCCGCACATTCTCGCATCTGCGGGCACCAGCGGCTGACGCGAGAGGGCGAAGAGACCTACACCGGTCGCACGACGTAGAAAAGCTTCACCGTCCGCGCTTCGATGTCGTCTGCTTCGCCATAGGGATCGAATTCGATGATGTCCACAGGTGCGAGTCCCGCGGCTTCGAGGGCCTTGTTGATCTCGCGCTCGCTGTATGCACGCTGGCGGTGCTGCTCGTCGATCGGCACCTTCTTCCCCCCGATGCGCGCCCATCCTGAGACCTCGGCCCGGCCGAGCTTTTCGCGCGAGCGATACGACGTCGCGATCTCCAGGTGGTAATCATCGCCGCTGGCGACGTACGGGTCGGGCAGACCCCAGA
>JANMSA010000460.1:0-6114 GCA_031388865.1 Acidobacteriota bacterium
CAGCGTTGAAGGTGAATGGACCCAGCTACGAGCTGGATGGAGCCTGGACGAGCCGGACACTCTCAGCCGGCGGTCCCGCGTCCGGAATTCGCCGTCGAAACGCTTTGGAGAACGAGACGCGCACGACCCAGAAGAGGGTCGCCGCGGCGAGGAGCAGGATCGGGACGTACAGGATGTTCGATGCGCGCAACGCAGCCGGAAACAACTTTGCCTGTCCGGGGTAGAACGACATTGCCGCGATCAGGAATGCGAAACACATGCGCCACAGATGACGCACCACGCGCTTCGGGCCGAAGATGCCGCCGCGAACGAACATCCGGAGGTCGCCGGCCGCGCAGAGCAGCGCCACCGAGCTGAAGACGAAGTAGACGGCTGCCGGCAGGTGGTCCAGGATGCCCTTCGGCGTCGCGGCCGCCTCGAAACCCCACACCATTCCGCGCGTGCCGATCACTGCCGCCACGACCATGGCCACCGCGTCGAACCTGCCTGGCTTGCCGGTACGGCGCGGGCCTGCAATCCACGCCGTCGCCACGAGATAGAACGTGAGGACGGCCACGACGAAGCTGCCCCTGTTCGGACCGACTGCCGCAATGTATGCGCCGGTCGACGACATGAGCAGCATCGCCACGGCGAAGACACAGCCCGCAGCCGCGTGCCTGCCCGAGCCTTTGCGGAGCAGCATCGACAGCGTTCCTGCGATCAGCGAGATCGTGGCGGCGCAGATGTGGACGAGCAATACGGGCGAGAGATGCACAGACGGGCTCCTTTCAGCGAGCTCACAGCTCCTGGATCGATGCGGGCGGACGGCAGCACTGCGGCTGCGACTGATCAGATGGGCTCGCGTTTCCGACGCTGCCGGACCGCGGTGAAGACACACACGGCGGCGAACCCGAGACCCACCCAGAGGCCTGGCGCGCTGAGGAAACGGAGCGGAGTGAGCTCGCTGAGCCGCTCGACGACGCTGTCACCGGCAGGCTGGCGGAACGTCGTGAATCCTTCGCTCATCCCACCGACGAGGCGGTACTTCAGAAGCGATGACAGCGGCCTGGCGGTGGAAACCATACGCTCCATCATCAGGAGGACGAGCGGCGGCAGAGCGGCCCAGAGCGCCGGCATGCGCCGCGCCCAGACGGAGAGCAGCAGGAGCCAGCAGTAGATCGGCGCGAACCACAGCGCATGCACGGCGAGTCCGTAAAACATGATGATCAGTTGCGATCCGAGTGAGAGCTCGCGGAGGACAGGTGCGGGACTGAGGCCGTTCACGAGCAGCACCGACGTTGCGTACAAGACCATCACCAACACGACGGCGACACTGAGAACGTATGCGATGGCAGGTAACAAGACCAGGGGAACGCTCGCCTTGGCGAGCACGGTCGTGCGATCCGAAACCGGCAGCGATTTCCAGAAGAGGATGCTGCGGTCGCGACGCTCGCCGTACAACGCATCGATCGAGTAGAAGAGCGCGACGAGAAACGTCGCCAGCATGATCGGAGCGGGTGCCATTCCGAAGGACTTGACCAGCTGCTCGTGCTGCTCTGCACCGCCGCTGGCTGCAAGCGCACGTACCTTCTTCGGCAGACCTGTGACATTGATCAGCGATGCGAACAGCACCACTGCCGCAACGATGAGCGGCGCCAGATAGATCGAGCGGTTCTCCCACAGCTCGCGCCGGATCGACCAGTACAGCGGCCGGGTCGCTGGCAACGCCGAAACAGCCGTCTCTCGCGCGGCGGACGCGTTCTCGACATGTTCGTTCATTGACCCGCACCCTGCCCGCGCATGGCGCCCTCGCCCATCACGGCGACGAACAAGTCCGCAATTCCCGGAGTACGCACGTCGCCGAGGGTGGCCAGCTGCTGACGATCTGCGCGATCGAAGAGGAGGATGCTTCGCCCGAAGACCTGCCGCTCATGAATCGGCTGGAACGCGCGAGCCGCTGCGACCTGGTCCGGGTTCACCATCACCTCGCAGTAGCGCGTCTCGAAGTCTTCCATGCTGGAGGCGAAGACGATGCGGCCGGCATCGATGAACATGACGTCGGTGAGAATGTCTTGAATTTCATCGATCTGATGGGTGGTGACGACGATCGTGCGGCCACGATCGAAGTAGTCGTTGAGCAGGGAGTCATAGAACTGCTTGCGGACGAGGATGTCGAGTCCGAGGGTCGGCTCGTCCAGGACCAGCAACTTCGCGTCGATGGCCATCACCAGCGCGAGGTGCAGCTGCGCGACCATTCCTTTCGACAACTCCCTGACCCGGCTGTGCCGCCGGATGGCGGTCTTCCCGAGAAAACGCTCCGCCTTGGCGCGATCGAACCGCGGGTGCACGCCGCCCGCGTAGTCGAGTACTTGCGAGACGCGGATCCAGCGCGGCAGCACCGCGACGTCGGCGATGAACGCGACGTCGCACATGAGCTGGTCGCGCTCCGTCCACGGATCGCGCCCAAGCACCTTCAACTCTCCGTCATACGGGGTCAGGCCGAGAATGGCGTGGAGCGCGGTCGTCTTGCCGGCTCCGTTGGGGCCGATCAGTCCCAGGATGCGGCCTTCCTCCACCCGAAGATCCACCCCATCGAGCGCGATGGATGCGCCAAACGTCTTGCGGAGGCCGCGCGCTTCGATGCATGCGGTCACTTAGCCTCCTCCTCGACAGCATCGATATCCTGAATGCCGCGCAGCGCTTCGGACACACCCGATGCCGGCGCGTTCGCGGACTGGGGACGGATGGCCGTAGCATCCAGCAACTCCTCCGTCCGCAAACCCAGCCGCTGAATCGTCGCGAAAATCCTCGGCCAGTGCTCGTCGAGAAACTTCTTCCGTTCGGCTTCCAGAAGGAGATTGTGAGCGCCCACGTTGATGAACATGCCGCGCCCTCTCTTCATCTCGACCAGCTGTTCGTCGACGAGCTGTTGATAGCCTTTCATGACGGTGATCGGGTTCACGCGCAGCTCCGCCGCCACCGTGCGCACGGACGGCAGCGGATCGCCTTCCTGGAGCGCCCCGTCGAGGATCATCGCGACGACACGATCCCGAAGCTGGCGGTAAATCGGCTGGCTGTCGTTCCATTCACGCTCCATCACGGATCCAGGTATTCACGCACGCCTACTGATGCGGTGATGTAGTTGACTACATCACATAGCAGAATGCAAGGGCAATCTTCCCTTCCGCGCCGGCCGCCTGAGCCGTCAGGAAGGGATCACCCGGAGGAAATTCTGACACTGGGAGCCGCCTCATGGCTTCTGCATTGAAGTGTTCAGAGTAGCGGCGGAGCCTACGCCGCAGAAAAGGACACTTAAAAATGAAGAAAACAATCGTAATTGCAGCAGCAGTGGTTCTGATGACGGGCGCGTGTGCGTCCAGCCGAATGTCGGACTCCGGTGACATGAGCAGCTCCTCCAGAAGCATGGCGACGATGAACATTGCCGAAGTGGCGATGTCGACGGGCATGCACAACACGCTGGTGACGGCACTCAAGGCCGCAGGTCTGGCGAACATGCTCATGGAGTCGGGCAGCTACACCGTGTTCGCTCCGTCCGACGCAGCGTTCGCCAAGCTGCCGGCCGGTACCGTGGAGATGCTCCTGATGCCGGAGAACCGCGACAAGCTGCGGTCCGTCCTTCAGTATCACGTCGTTCCGGGCCGTGTCACCGCGAAGCAGGTCATGGGCATGACCACCGCGAAATCGGC
The DNA here is from genome assembly GCA_031388865.1 of Acidobacteriota bacterium. Lineage (GTDB taxonomy): Bacteria > Acidobacteriota > Thermoanaerobaculia > Gp7-AA8 > Gp7-AA8 > QHVT01. The sequence goes on from JANMSA010000460.1 coordinate 3,687, forward strand.
CTCCGGTCAGACGCTCCGCATCTCCATGATGGGCGACCAGGTGATGATCGGCAACGCGCATGTCGTCAAAGCCGACGTGATGGCCAGCAACGGCATCGTGCACGTCATCGACACCGTGCTCATGCCTCCCGGCATGTAGTTCACGCAAGCGCCACGCAGTTCCCAGTCGAGATGCTTAAACGCCAGCCCCCACGGGCTGGCGTTTTTTGCTCGCGATCCGTACGACCAGCGCCTCTCGAGTCGCGACGTCATTGAACAGCGCCGCTGCCGGTCCGCATCCGCATCGGCCAGTTGATGAGCAACCGCACTGCCGGCTCGGCAGTCCGCTGTTCGAGCTGAACCAGGAAGCGCTCGCCATCATGCGCCGGCTCGAAGGCGACGGCCTCCGCCGCCTGAAAAAGGATCCGGGGAATGCCGATGCTCACTCCGTCCTGCATCGCTGAGCCCATGATCCGGCCGCCCGGCGCGAGAAAGAAGAGCTCCTTTCCATCGCGGCTCCATCGGGGCAGCGTTCCTCCGCTCCGGGAAATTCGTCCGGAGGTGGCCACTCCGTTCAGGGCGCGCACATAGACTTCGGGGCGTCCGGATAAGTTCGAATCGTAGGCAACCCACTGTCCGTCGGGAGAGAAGCGCGGCGAGGATTCGTTGAACGGCGTCGCAAGCCACGGGCGTGGCGTGCCTTTGGGCTCGAGCGGCAACAGATGAATGTCTCCGACAGCCGCCTGGTGCCGTTCCAAGAAGAGCATCGAGCGACCGTCGGGCGACACATCGTGCGGCTCTTCAACCCCCCGCCCGAGATAGACGGGCGTTCCAGCTTCCGATCCCGGTACCCAGCGCAGAATGTTGGGAGGGCCAACGCCGTCGCTGCGATAAAAGATGGAGCTGCCGTCCCGAGCCCACACCGGCCGCTTCTCATCCATGTCACGGAAGGTGATGCGTTCCGAGCTCTCCCTCGTCAGATCGTAGACCCAGAGGTCCGCAGTTCCCTGCTTTGGATCGATGACCCCCACCGCATAGCGGCGACCATCGGGGGAGAAGCGGCCGTCACGTGCGAAGGAAGCAGCAGAGCCGAGGTCCTTCAACTCCACGCCCGCTTTGTCGAACCAGACCAGACGCGAGGGAGGCACCGGCGCGCGCCAGGCCAGCACGCCGTTGTCGGACACACTGAAGGCGGCCAGTCCGGTGTTGCGAAAGTAGTGGACCTCCGTGACCAGTGCGCTCGGCTCCCCCGTCAGGATCGCCCGCTGGGGATCGAACGGCTGAGCGAGCAGCGTGCCGTCCCTGACCAGAAGCAGAATGCCGTTCAGGTAGACGGTCCGGGAGTCGATCGTCGCGGTCACTCTCTTCGGGGCCCCGCCTTCGATGGAGCCGACGTAGAGCGCGCGTTCGAAGGTGCCCTCGGTCTTCGATGCCTGCAGCAGGAGCATGTAGAGAAAGTGTTTCTCATCCGGCAGCAGCTGTGGCCAGATCGGCACACCGCCGGAATGTGATGAACTGGGACCGACCACGCGCTGCGGTTTTCCACCACGCGCGCTGACCCGATAGATCCCCGGCTCTTTCACAGAATACTGGCCGAACAGAATGGTGTCGCCCTGCCATGAAGGGATGCTCTCGGGACGAGCATTGCAGACGGTGCGCGCCGGGCCGCCCTCGATGGCGAGAGTCTTCAATCTCCCATCTGCGAAATAGGCGATCGACTTCGAGTCTGGCGACCACCCGACGGAGAACGCATTCTGCGCAAGCAGGCGACTGGCTCCCGATCGCAGATCGTAAAGCCACAACGCCGGAAGCGCATCCCGATCGATTCCGAATGCGACCACGAAACGGCCATCGGGCGAGATGGCCACCGACTGAGCAATCTCATCGCGAAAGACCTCCGTCAGCTCAGGCGTGGCGAGGGAAACCTGGTACGAATCGACGGATCCATTCTGTCGAGCTGGCATCCGCGTCAGGATCGCGGCTGCCACTGCTCCCGCGATCAGCGAACCGGCCAGCACGAACGGCCACCAACGACCCCGCGCCGTTCTCGGCACGGGACTCTCCCTGAGACGGCCCGTACTGGATCCCGCCCGACTGAGATCGTGCGCCAGATCCGACGTCGATCCGTACCGGTCCTGCGGCTGCTTCGACAGACACCGCTCGATGATCTCGCGCAGTCGCACGGGAACGTCGTCGCCAACCGGCTGTGGCTCCTCGTTGAGGATCGCCGAGAGTGTGTCCACTCCGGTGCGCCGGGCGAATGGGTGCTTCCCCGTGGCCATCTCGTGCAGCACCAATCCGAGGGAGAACTGGTCCGTGCGGAAGTCGAGGGGCTCCCCCCGGGCCTGCTCGGGCGACATGTAGGCGGCTGTCCCCATGATCACCCCCGCAGAGCTGACCATCACCAGTGTGGGCGAGTCGGTATCAGAAACGGTTTCAGTCCTTTTCA
>JANMSA010000483.1:0-5540 GCA_031388865.1 Acidobacteriota bacterium
ACCAGCAGAAGATTGCGCAGAACGACTTTCAATGCTTTTCCCTCTTCTCGTTGCAGCCCGGCAGCAAGATGAGGACCAGCTTGACGCTCCAACCTTGGAGCTCTCAGCTTTCAGCTGGTGTGGTGGTGTCGCAAATAGCCAAGGGTGATGCTGCGCGATGGAGGCTCGAGCTCGCAGCAGAACCTACTGAAACTCTCAGCTCTCAGCTCTCAGGACCACCTGTTGAGCTCGCATCTCTCAGCTTGGCCGGAGAACTGATTGAGCTGCGGCGCGCAGATGGCAGCTTGCAGGAGAACCTTCACCGTCTTCGCGAGCGCTGCGCCTCTCGTCCTCCTGAGAGCCGAGAGCTGAGAGCTCGGCCCGAGTCAGCGTGAGGCCCGTCTGCGGGCCGCTTTGGTGGAAACACTGATGGCCGCGCTCGGGGGCGATTGGTTTCCGGCCGCATCGAGTGCGACCAGATGATAGGTGTACGCCGTTGCGGCATTCAGTCCGCTGTCGATGTAGCTCGTCCCATTGCCGACGCTGGCGACTGCCTGGCCATTGCGATAGACGTTGTAAGCAACAACGGCCACATCGTCCGTGGACGTCTTCCACGTCAACTCGATCGCCCCGGCGGACTGCGCCACTCCACTCAGGGCGGCGGGCGCCGATGGCGCGTTGCGGTCGGCGGCCTTGTTCGTCGTCACGGAGACGGCGGCCGTGCGTGGCGACTCGTTTCCGAGGGTGTCCCTGGTCGAGATCTGGTAGCGGTACGTCGTCGATGCGGTGACGGTCGTGTCGTTGAAGAATGTGGTCTGCGTGCTGCCCAGATAGGCACCGTCACGGTAGACCCGATAGCTGGCGACACTTCCTGCGGGCGCAGTCCAGGTCACGCGGATTCCGGTTTCTGTCGGCACGGCGGCGACGCCTGCAGGCGCAACGGGCATGGGCGTGGCCGGAGTGCTGCCCTCGGAAGAGCTCCAGGCGATGCTGAGGATCGAGCTGACGGCTGAGCGATTCCCGGCAGCGTCCACGCTCTGCACCTGGAACTGATAGGTCGTGTTGGCCGTCACTCCCCGATCGGTCCAGCTGGAAGCGTTGACCGAGGCGACGTTGATGCCGTTGCGAATGACCACGTACGCGGTGACGCCGACGTTATCTGTCGACGCGTCCCAGGCAATGGTCACGGAGGTCGAATCGCCGCCGGTCGCCCTGACGTTGGTCGGGACCGTCGGCGCGGTGACATCGGCGGTGCCGCTGCTCTGCTCGTGTGCGCCGATGTCGGTGGCTGGCGTGCGGGTCTGGCCGAAGTAGTCGTTGGCCACGCCGGCGATCGCCGCTGCCGTTTGCGCGGCGGGTGAGAGGGGACGCAGCTTGTAGTCGGCTGCGGTCAGGCCGCCTGCCCTGACGAACATCGGGTCGGCGTAGAGGTCGCCGGTTCCCGTGGCCGGACCGGCGATGCCTCCGTACCAGAGGTTGCTGCGGTAAACCGTGGCGCTGCCGCCGGCGTACTTCGGCGTGGGAGAACCCGTCTGATCGATGATGTTGTTCTGCACGATGTTGTTGGCGTGCGCGTCGTCTTCGATGCGGATCGCTTCTGCGACCGTCCGGTAGAACGTGTTGTGGAGCACTTTCGTGTTCCGCAGCCCGCCACCGCTCTCGTAGTTGCCGTAGTAGAAGCCGTAGCGCGCCCCGATCACGATGTTGTTCGTGAAGACGTTGTCGCTCGACGGATTCATCACGTCCTTGGTCTCGTTGGCGATGCCGATGCCGGTGCCCGGGAGACCGGCGCGGTAGTAGCGGGTGTTGCCGGTCGAGTAGAGCAGGTTGCTGTCGGCGCTGATGAAGCGTGCGTTGTCGAGATACAGGTAGACGCTGAAGCAGTCGGAGATCTCGTTGTTGCGGATCACCGCGTTGTTGGTGCGCAGAGCGATCAGCCCTTCGCCGTCGTTGTTCCAGATGCGGTTCCCGGTGATGGTCGCGCGCTCGGTCTTCGAGACCACAACCGCACCTGCCCAGCCGCCGCCGCTCATGTTGTGATACTGGTTCTCGAGGACGGTGTCGTGCACCGAGTTGTCCGACACGGTGATGTCGGAGCTGATCCCCATTGCGTCGGCGCCAGCATAGATCCCGTTGCGGGTGGCGTGGTGAACGTGGTTTCCGAGAACCCGCGTGTTCTTCGCGTTCCACAGCACGATGCCGATGTACGGCGAGTTGCGAACTTCGAAACCGGAGAAGTCGACGTATTCGGTCGCGTTGAGGGTGACGATGGCGGTGCCGGAGGGGAGGCTGCTTCCGTCGAGGATGACGTTCTCGCCAGGCATCGCACGGAAAACGATCCGCGCGGAGGCGGTTCCCTTCGAAGAGAGGTTGGATGCCTCGGTGTAGGTTCCGCCACGGACGTTGACGATGTCGCCGCCCTTGGCAATCCTCGAAGCACCTTTGATCGTGCGGAATGGCGCGTCGATCGAGCCGGTCGAGGCGTCATTTCCGGTCGCGGAAACGTAGTACGTGGCCGCGGTGGCCGTGGAGGCGAGAAAGATTGAAACGATCGCAGCCAGCAAACGCATGAAACCTCCGGCACGATCACGAAGTAGCCGGAGGTCCCTGTTGCCAGGAAAACACGTTCGGCAGCCCGGCTACCTGGAGGTTTAGGTCCAGGCCCGCAGCTTTGCGTCGCCCCGTCACCGGGGGTTTGCCCTTATCGCGTGATCGCGAGTTTGTTACGCCGCATAACAGTACACGACTTCTATTATTTCAACAACTTTTTTTTGCGTAAGTGATTGAAAGGACGCGGTTAACCGAACTCTGCTATTAGTTTACTGTAGCAGCAAAAACCGTTGGCCGACCGTGCATTTCGGTTCGTCGGAGGGTGGCTTCTCTGGTCACCGTCTTGCACATCGCGAACGAGGTCAATCGCAAGCCCTCTTTTTTCAGCAATTTGGGCTTGACCATCGGATTTGGCGAGCACTCATGACTGGCGATGATTTCGGCCGCACGACGGCCCGCGCAGCGACGTGGGCGTTCCTCTCCGGCAGCGGTACGAAGATCGTCACTCTGGTTGGGCTCACTCTGCTGGCGCGACTGCTGGCGCCTGCGGAGTTCGGACTCCTCGCTTTCGCCCTGACCTACATCGTCTATGTGGACACGATCGCCGACCTCGGGAGCGGCACGGCGCTGATTTACTGGCCCGACCGCCGCGACGATGCGGCGCAGGTCACCTTCATCGTGAATGTCGCAGCAGGCATCTTCTGGTGCGGCCTGACCTTCGCGCTCGCACCCTTCATCGCTGACTTGTTCAATGCCCCGCAAGGAACCGCGATCGTTCGCGCGCTCTCGCTGACCTTTTTCGTGAAGTACCTCGGCAACACGCACGATGCGCTGATGCGGAAGGACCTCCGGTTCCAGGCTGCGGCCGTGCCGGAGGTGACGATGGCCACGGTGAAGATGGGTGTCGCTCTCGTGCTGGCCTGGCGCGGCTTCGGTGCGTGGAGCCTGGTGTGGGCTCATCTGGCTGGCCTCGTAGCCTGGACGGTATTGCTGTGGGTCATGATTCCCTGGCGTCCGACCTGGCGGTTCCCGCGTGACCTGTTCAAACCGATGCTGGCGTACGGCCGGGGAATCATCTTCGTGAACGTGCTCTCCTCGATCCAGCACCAGACCGACCTGCTGATGATCAGCCGCTGGCAGGGCCTGACCGCTCTCGGTCTTTACCAGCTGGCCGGAAAGATCCCGGAGGCGACGGTCGCCATGATCTACAGGGTGGCGAGCGACGTCCTCCTGCCGGCGTTCTCACGCGTCTCCGCGGCGGGAGAGAGTACGAAGGGCGTGTACCTCGCGGCTGCGCGCTACGTCGGGTCGGCGACGTTACCGATCGCGTGCGGGCTCGCGATTCTATCCAGGCCGTTCGTCCTGCTCTTCTTCGGTCCGAAGTGGGTCGCTGCTGCCCCCATCGTCAGCGCGCTGGCCGTCCTGGCCGGCATCCGTGCTCTTTCGGCCCAGCCGGGTGACGTCCTCAAGGCCACGGGTCGCGTTGGATTGATGGCCCGACTCGGATTCCTGCGGGTCATCCTGATCGTCATCGCCGTGGTCGTGGCTGCACGCTGGAGCGCGCTCGCGGTGGCCGTCGCGCTGGTCATCGTGGACGGAGCGGCAACTCTCCTGGCCTTCTCGGTCACGTCTCGGGCGATCGGCGTGTCGCTGCGGGAGGTAGGGCGTGCCTTCGCGCCCAGCCTCGCGGCCTCCGCCGGCATGAGCGTCGTCCTCCTGGCCTGGATGCGATGGGGACCCTCCCTGCCCTTGCTTGCGGAGGTCATTGCCGCAGTGGCTCTCGGTGGAATCACCTATCTGGCGATCCTGCGCACCACCGATCCGAAGATCATGGGGGAGGCGCGATCGATGCTCTTTGCTCGCAAGGCGAGACCGCAATGAACAGCGACGGAGATCGACTGCAGGAGGTTGAGGTCCGAACTCCGGTGGCCATTCTCAGCGCCGGTCCACACACGACGGATGTCTCGATCGCCGTCGACGCCTTGGAGCGCCAGGGCCAGCCCGTGATGCTCATCTGTCTCGACGGCAGCCGCCATGATCACGAGGGGACGCTCGCGGATGTTCTGCATGTCCCGCTCTTCTCGACTGGGATCCTGTCGTCGTTCGTTCTTCATCTGGCTCGCGATGCGGGACGCGTCGTTCGCGTGATCCTCCGTCTTCTCGGCGCAGTTGCGATTCAGCGTGTCACGGTGTCGACTCTTTTCCGCCTTCCAGCGGCAGTGCATCTGGCGCGGGTTCTTCCCGGGCGCGGCGTCGCGGATGTGCAGGGCTTCGACCCGGCAGCAGCGAGGGTTGCCCTCGTGGTCAGGGAACTCGGCAAGTTCACGCCCACCGACCTCTCGGAGCTTCCGGTGGAGTGGTCGCGCATCAGCGCGCGGCGGATCGGGGTGCGATGGCTCTCGCGCAGGATCAACTCCATTGCGGCCGAAGTCACAGTCGACGGTGGGGAACGCGTCGTCGTGAAGCGTCAGCGGGATCATGCGGGAGGGTCAGCAGCCGATCGATGGGCGCACGAGTATCGGATCCTCCAGACTCTCGAGCAGGCAATGGACGACCCTCTGCTGACGGTTCCCCAGGTGCTCCTGTTCGACGAAAAGTCGTCGATGCTCGTGCTGGCGCGTGCACGTGGCGCAGCGCTCGACGCGTTGTTCGCGGCCGCTGCGACCTCGGATCCCACCTCGATGGCTCGTCTCGGCGATGGCGTTCGAGGTGCAGGCGCGTGGCTGGCAGCGATGCAGAAGGCCACGCGCCGCAGCGAAGATGGCCGCGACCTGTTGGCCGGGTTCATCAGAATCGCAGTGGAAGACGTCGTGCAACTCGGGGCCACGGATCGCGCCATCCGGCGTTCCCGCGGAAGGATTCTTCAGCAGCTGGACCTGCTGGAACGTCGGCTGAGGATGCGGCCTCTCGCCGTCGCCGGACATCACGACGACTATTGGCCGGGCAACATTTTTTTCGACGGCGCCAGGGTCACGGTGATCGACTTCGAGTCCTTCCGTGACGGACTGGCG